>JAMLGI010000002.1 GCA_023958085.1 Solirubrobacterales bacterium
GTCGTACCAGTGGGCCAGATACACCGGCCAGTCCACCATCAGGTTGAAAAACTTGTCGATCCCGAACAGCAGGGGTGCCGCGACAAAGGTGATTCGCAGCAGGAAGTAGGCCTGGTAAGCGGGATCCCTGATCCGGTCCGCGAAGGTTGAGTCCGGGGTTCCCGCCACCGCCTTCCCGTTCGGTGAGACGCCGTTCGCCGCGGCTTTCGCATCCGCCGGGCTGATCGTTTCGGTATTCATCGGTTCCTCCTTTTGGGGTTGTCTGACCTGTAGGTGTCACCGACCGGCGATTCCTTACCCGATCGAGATGATTCAACGACGAAAGTAAGATCGGAGTTGGTCCGGCCACTAACCGGCCATGACCGCAATGCTGATGAGCCACCCTCGGGAAACAGCCGAAACGGAGACCGGTACGCAACCGGCGGCCGGGCTCGACCGCTCCGAACGGTCACGTGACCTCCACCGGCGGCTGTCCGGGAGCGCCGGGGAGCGCCGTTCGGCGATCAGCGAGCTGCGTGACCTGCTGCTCGCCGCGGCCCGCCACGAGGTGAACCGTCGCCTGGCGGCTTCCGGGTGGACGGCGGCGCAAAGCGAACGTGAAGACATCGCCCAGCAGAGCGCCGACGATGCGCTGCTGTCGATTCTCGGCAAGCTGGACCAGTTTCGCGGCGAAAGCCGGTTCACCACCTGGGCCTGGAAGTTCGCCCTGTGCGAGGCCGGGGTGAAGGTCCGGCGCAGAACCTGGCAGGGGCGGGAAATACCCCTTGAGCAGGAAGCCTGGGCTCGCTTTCACGCCGCCGAGGGGGCGGCCGAACGGCGGGCCGAGGATGGTGAGCTGCTGGACGCGCTGAGGCAGGAGATCGAGCACTCCCTGACTCCACATCAACGCCAGGTGCTGGTCTCTGTGGCGTTGAACGACGTGCCGATCGACGTGCTCGCCGAACGGCTGGACACAACTCGCGGGGCGCTCTACAAAACGCTCCATGACGCCCGAAAGAGACTGCGGGCCGCGCTCGGCAGGCGCGGCCTGGAGCCTGTAGCCCATGAACGGGGGCAGAATCGATGAACGACAAGGTGAATCCGACCGACGACCGGGTGATCGACCGGGTCCTGGGCCCGGCCGGGCCGGAGGTGAGCTGCGACGACTGCTTCAACTGGCTCGACCACTACGTCGAACTGGAACGGGGCGGCCTCGATGCGGAAGCGGCGATCCCCGGGATGGCCGCCCACCTGGAAGGCTGCCCGGCCTGCAAGGACGACCACACCGCGCTGCACGACTGGCTGGGCAGAGTCGAAGACTGAAAGACGGGCAACCGACCCCGACCGGGCTTCCGGTCAGGGTTCGATGACCGGGAACCAGAGACGGAACTCGTCGAGCAGTCCGGCGATCCGCAGGAAGCTGTCCCGGCCGGGGCCCGGAGGGAGTCCCTCCAGGTCGGCCAGGTCCTCCTCCCCGCTCTCGCCGCTGACGATCCGGTCAAGCAGCTCACGGGAGACCCCAAGCCGCGGCGCGTATTCATCGGTGAGACCGATCGAGTGATGGAGCACCCCGTTGACGAGTCGCAGCAGGACATCGGTGGCGTCACCGTCGCTGCCGCCCACCGAGAGGTTCAGGGTGATCTCCAGAGCGGACGCCCGCTCTCCGTTCAGCTTCACCCCCAGGAAGTTGAAGATCATCGGCAGGGTCATCGCCGAGATCGAGTCGGGGCTGGCCGTTCCCACCTTGATCGGAAGATCCGGGGTGCCGTTCCGCAGTTCCTGGGCGCCGGTCAGGTAGGCGTTTCGCCAGGTCGCGGATTCCGACTGGTACCCGAGCTGCTCGAAGGCGTCGGCCTGGAGTTCACGGGCCTCACGGTTGGCGGGGTCGGCGAACACGGCGTGACCCACCAGCTCGGCCACCCAGCGGTACTCCCCTTTCGCGAAAGCGGCCCGGGCCTTCCCCAGCAGCGCTTCGGCTCCACCGATCGCCGCCACGTACCGGCTCGCGGCTTCGACCGGGGGCAGCGGCTCAAGGTTGGCCGGATTGCCGTCATACCAGCCGAGATAGCGGGTGTAGGTCGCCTTCACGTTGTGGCTGACCGTCCCGTAGTAGCTGCGGACCGACCAGTGACGGGCGAGCCCGGGCGGCAGCTCCACCCGTTCGGCGATCTCCTTCGGGACGAGACCGTGGTTGGCCAGCCGCAGGGTTTCGTCGTTGATGTAGCGGTAGGCGTCACGCCCCTTCTCCAGCATCTCCCGCACCCGGGCGGAACCCCAGACCGGCCAGTGATGCATCCCGTACATCACCTCGCTCCGGTCGGCCCAGCGGTCGATCGTCTGGTTCAGGTAGATCGACCAGGCCTGCGGATCACGCACCTGGGCACCCCGGATCGGGTAGGTGTTGTGCAGCGTGTGGACACAGTTCTCGGCGGCGGTCAGGGCGGCCAGTTCCGGGATGAACCAGTGCATCTCGGCCGGGGCTTCGGTGTCGGGAGTGAGCATGAACTCGAAGGTGAGACCGTCGATGGTCCGGGTTTCACCGGTGGCAGTGATCGTGTCGGTCGGCGGGATCAGGGTGACCGTGCCGAGCGAAGTCGTGAGCCCGAGACCGGCCCCGAGCGTGCCCTGTGGATCCGGGGGCAGCAGCGGCCCGAACTGGTACATCGCGCGGCGGGTCATCACGTTTCCGGCCGCCACATTCTCGGAGACCGCGGCCTCGAGAAAACCGTCCGGGGCGATCACCGGCACCCTGCCCGCTGATACGTCGGACTCCTCGACCACGCCCTTCACCCCTCCGTAGTGATCCACGTGGCTGTGGGAGTGGATCACCGCGACCACCGGCCTTCGGCCGCGATGCTCGAAGTAGAGCCCGAGCGCGGCCCGGGCGGTTTCGCTGCTGATCAGCGGATCGACCACGATCACCCCGGTGTCACCCTCGATCAGGGTGAGGTTGGAGATGTCCATGCTCCGGACCTGGAAGATCCGGTCACAGACCTTGAAGAGGCCTCCCCCGGCAACCAGTTTCGCCATCCGCCAGAGGCTCGGGTTGGCGGTGTCGGGGCACTCGCCGTCGAGGGTGAAATCGAGCCGGGACGGATCCCAGACGAACTCGCCGGACTCCTTCAACACCGGACCTGCCGGAAGCGGGGCGATGAACCCGCGGGCGGCCTCCTCGAAGGAGGCCTCATCCTCGAAGTCGAGGTGGCGCACCGAGTGACGGTGGGCCGCCCGGGTGTGGTCGGTTGCAGGTTTTCTCGCGTTGCCTGGAATCCCGTCAGCCACGAAATCACCCTACCGGCACTCCTGGGCGAATATCGTCATCTTCATGAGCGACGAGAGAGTCTTGATCATCACCGGGGCAGGCAGCGGCATCGGGAAGGCGACCGCGAAACGGCTGGCCGGGACGCGAAGGCTGGTGCTGTCCGGCCGGCGACCGGAGCCACTTGAGGAACTGGCGGCCGAGCTGGGCGGGCCGGAGCGGGCGATCGCCGTGCCCGGAGATGTGGCCGAGTGGGCCGCCAACCAGCGGCTGGCCGAGTCCGCGCTGAACGGCTTCGGACGGATCGACGAGGTGTTCGCCAACGCCGGCTTCGGTGCCACCCGGGGCTTCCTCGAGGAGTCACCGGAGCATTGGCGCTCGATGATCCTGACCAACGTGCTCGGCCCGGCCCTGACGATTCGGGCCACCCTCCCTCACCTGCTCGAACGCGGCACCGGTCACTACGTGGTCACCAGTTCGGTCGCCGGCCGGGAGGTGATGCCGGGATCGATGTACTCGGCCAGCAAGCATGCGGCCACCGCGATCGGGGAGGCACTGAGACGGGAGTTGCGGCACCGGGACGACGGCAACGGGATCAAGGTGACCCTGATCGAGCCGGGGGTTGTCGACACCCCGTTCTTCGAGAACCGGCCGGAGGCCGGCCTGAAGGACGACGACATCGCCCGTTCGGTCGCCTTCGCCCTGGACCAGCCCGAGGGCGTCGACCTGAACGAGATTCTGATCCGGCCGATCGGCCAGGCAGTCTGACTCGCGGCGGTGGGCCGGAACTTGAAAATCCCGGCGAGAATCCTGATCGGCCTCGGTGCTGGAGCAGCCGCCTGGTTCGGGTTCGGACGCCGGGCGGTCCTGACCTGGGGCGCGACCGCGACCGAGGCCGAGGGACCGCTTCCGGGCGACGGGCTGATGCCGGACTTCGACGGCGGCTCGACCCGGGCGATCACGATCTCGGCTCCACCCGCGGCAGTCTGGCCGTGGCTGGTCCAGATCGGACCGGCCCCCCGCGGCGGGGCCTACACCTACGACTGGATCGAGAACCTGCTCGGCCTCGGCTTCCATTCCGTCGACCGGGTACTGCCCGAGTACCAGCACCCGGAGCCGGGGGAAAGCGTGCCGTTCGGTCCGAACGAGATGCGCTTCGAGCTGGTTGATCCGGAGCGGACCCTGGTACTCCGATCCGGTGACGACAACTGGCTCTGGTCCTTCAACCTGATCGAGGCCGGATCCGGGCGGACCCGCCTGATCAGCCGCAACCGGTATCGCCTGCCGACTCTCGCCGCCCGGATCTCGATGCTGCCGATGGAGGCCGGATCGCTGGTGATGGAACGCAGGATGCTGCTCGGAATCCGTCAGCGAGCCGAAGCGCTCACCTCCACCCCATCGAAGTGAAGGAAAGTCGTAGCTATCCCTGACAGGGTTCATCTCGGCGGGATCCGGGTGTGACTGCGGGCTTGGAATAGATTCCGGACATGCGCTTCTCGCCCGATCGTTCGCTCGGCCTGGTCCCCGCCAACATCAGCGACTACCGGGAGCTGGCCCGTCGGCGGTTGCCCCGGCAGATGTTCGACTACATCGACGGCGGCGCCTACGGAGAGGACACCCTGCGAGCCAACGTGGCCGACCTCGAACGGATTCTGCTGCGCCAGGTGGTGATGCGGGATGTCTCGGTCCGGGAGCAGGCCGTGAACGTGCTCGGACAGCAACTCGAGATGCCGGTGATCCTCGGGCCGGTCGGCCTCTGCGGGATGTTCGCCCGGCGGGCCGAGGTCCAGGCGGCGAGGGCGGCCGAGCGGGCCGGAGTGCCGTTCGTGGAGTCGACCGTCTCGATCTGCTCAATCGAGGAGGTGGCCGGGGAAACCTCGACGCCACCCTGGTTCCAGCTGTACGTGATGCGGGACCGGGCCTATGCGGAAAAGCTGATGACCCGGGCTGCTGCGGTCGGGTCACCCGTCCTGGCCCTGACCGTGGATCTGCCGGTGGTCGGGGCGCGCCACCGGGACAGGCAGAACGCAATGGTCGGCGAGGTCGGAGCCTGGGCAAAGCTGCGGCGGGCAGCCGACCTGGTGTCGCACCCCCGGTGGCTCGCTGACGTGGGGATCAAGGGCAAGCCGCACACCTTCGGCAACCTGACCGATGCGGTTCCGGACGCCGGCAGCCCGGCGGAGTTCAAGGAGTGGGTCGACGCACAGTTCGATCCGGGGGTCACCTGGGAGGACATCGCCTGGGCCCGGGAGAACTGGGACGGCAAGCTGGTGGTCAAGGGAGTGCTCGATCCGGAGGACGCCCGGAAGGCAGCCGCGGCCGGGGTCGACGGGGTGATCGTCTCCAACCACGGTGGGCGCCAGCTCGACTCGGTGCCCTCCACCGTGATGGCGCTGCCCGCGATCGCCGCGGCGATCGGCGATCAGGTCGAGGTGCTGGCCGACGGCGGGGTCCGATCCGGACTGGATGTAGCCAAACTGATGGCGCTTGGCGCGAAAGCGGTCCTGATCGGCCGGGCCTGGGCCTGGGCGGTCGCCGCCGCCGGCGAGCAGGGAGTCAGCGACATGCTGGCCGGGCTCGGCGCCGACCTCGACACCGTCCTCGGCCTGACCGGCAACCGGTCGGTCGCCGGGCTCGACGACTCGACGCTCTACGACGGATAGTCCGGCTGGCTGACCGAGTCCGCCACCCAGTCAAGGTAAGGATTGCTCCCGGCTTCGACCGGGAGGCAGACCAGTTCGTGCACCTCCGACGGGTGGATCTCACGAAGCTGGGACTCAAGCGCGAACAGCCTTGGCCGGGTGGTCTTGACTACGAGGAGCGCCTCCCGTCCGTGCTCGATCTTCCCCCGCCAGCGGTAGACCGAGCGGACCGGATCGACCAGGTTGACACAGGCGGCGTTACCCGCCTCGACCAGGGCCGTGGCGAGATCGTCGGCACTCTCGACCGGGCAGGTCACGAGACAGGTGAAGACGGCCGGGCGGCGACGGGTTGCAACCGACCGGATCACCCGGGCCGGGTTACCCACCGCGATCTGGCCGGCGGCACATCGGCGACAACCACCGATCCGGCTCCGACCGGCACCGTCACCGATGGTCCCCGGGCAACACGGTCGAGCCGGCTCCATCCAGACGTTGTCGCAGATCGTGACCGGGGCGGAACCCTCCCACTCGTCCAGCCGGGCGCCCGGGTCGATCGGATGGGTCGGAGTCACGAGGCTCACGTTCGGCCCGATGTTGCAGACCTCGCCGATCTCGATCGGGGCGATGTCGAGCGCAGTGAAACCACTGTTGATGAAGGTGCCTTCGCCGATCGAGATGTTGCGGCCGAGGTCGCAGGCGATCGGCCCGCGGACCTCCGCGTCCGTTGCCAGGGATCCAGTAGACGCTCGAGCACCCGTCGGGCGGTTTCGGGCTCAACCCCACTCAACCGGTTGAACTCGGCAACCAGTGCCCGGGCAGCGGCGATCTCGTCCTGAAGCCCGGGTGTGTCCACCGCCCGATAAGGGTTCGGCAGATCGTCGGGTGGATCGCTTTCAGTGGACTCACTCACCGCCAGCGAGGTTATCGCCCCGCGCCGGCCTTTTCCCGATCCGGCGTCCTCCCGGAGCGGTTAGTTTCCAGAAATGATCACCGGACTGGATTTCGCCGCCGTGCCGTCAACCGATGCCGACCGCAGCATCGCCTTCTACGTGGAGACCCTCGGGCTGCGCCGGGACAGCAAGGCCGAGTACGAGTTCTGGGTGGGAGATACCTGTTGCGCGATCTGGGAGCCGGAAAAGTCCGGTTTCTCATTCGCACCGCAGACCCTCGCCCACCTCGCCTTTCACGTCGATGACATCGAGGTTGCCCGGAAGGAACTCGAACAGCAGGGGGTGGAGTTCATGGGCGACACCTTCGATACCGGGGTCTGCCACATGGCCCTGTTCGCCGATCCGGATGGGAACGGCCTGATGCTCCATCACCGGTACGCATAGTCCCGGTCGGCCACCGACCGGCTGCCGCGAACACCTGGGTACCAGAGGAGCTGGACAGTTCAGGGCCAAGGTGTTACGGTGAATTACGGATACGGCCTGCATCTTTTTACTGGCCGGAGCACCTGAACGGCGCCGCGAGAACTGCCCGGACGACCGAGCCGGTAACAAGGCGGTTCACAGAGGAGATCGATCTCCCGGGAAGGAGTAGCCGAATGAACATGGTGGCCCACAAGGGAATCATCGGATCGCACCGGAACCCCGGATCGCGAACGGCTTCGGCCCTCGGGCTGGTCGAGGAACGTGAACTCTGGGATGCCCGGAGCAGTGATCCTCGTGCCGTCGACGAACTGGCCGAGCGCTACCTCGCCTACGCCAAGAGCATCGCGATGAAGTTCCGTTCCGGCTCCGAGTCTTTCGATGACCTGGTTCAGGTCGCCTCGCTGGGGTTGGTCAATGCGATCAACCGGTTCGATCCGGATCGCGGAATCCCCTTCATCGCGTTCGCCTCCCCGACCATCACCGGTGAACTGAAACGGCACTTCCGGGACCGGAACTCGACCATGCACATCCCGCGAAGCCTCTACGACCGGATCGGCAAGGTCGACGCCACCGCCCTGGCGCTGACCGCCGAGCTCAACCGTGAACCCACCCCGGCCGAGATCGCCGACGAAATGGATACCAAGGAGCACGACGTGATCGAAGCCATCGACGCCAGCCAGAACCGGCACCCGGTGTCGCTCGATCGTCCGCCCGCATCTGCCAGCCATGACGGTCTGAGCCCGGCCGAGTGGCTCGGTGGTGACGACCGGAACTTCGAGCTGACCGAGGAAAGGATCCTGCTCCAGGAGGTTCTCGAGGAGCTGTCGGATCATGAACGGATGGTGGTACGGCTGCGCTTCCGGGAGGAGCTGACCCAGACCGAGATTGCCGACCGGATCGGTCGCTCCCAGATGCACGTCTCCCGCCTTCTGCGGCGCATCCTCGACACGCTCCAGGACCGGATGCCGGATCCCGGCACCAACTGACGTTCCCTGCCGTGAGCCGATCCGGTCAGGCGACGGCCGGAACCTCGCCCAGGCGGTTATCCGGTCTCAGTTCGGGCCGCACCGGCAGACCGCCCGCTGCATCAGACAGCGCCTCCCCCAGCACCGGTGCCAGGCGGAACATGTTCGCCCCTGCGGGGAAGAGAACCTGACCTGAACGCCAGATCCCGATCCCGTCCCTGCCCCACGGCAGCTCGGTCACCCAGCAGGCATGGGCCCTGCTTGGTTCCGGAACGAGGCCCGGCATCAGTTCACCAACGACGTCGGTTACGTCTTCCACCCGACGGTTGATCGAGTCGGGATCGACCCGCCCCTCCCCATCGGTCTGGACGCTGCCGTCAACCCCGACTCCGAACCGCCCGTAGCCCCGCATCGGAGAACCCTCCACCGTCTCGCCGCGATGACGAAGTTCCCTGAAACCCGATGAAACCCGACCGGAAACACGCGGCCGGACCTCATGGATGGTCCGCACCCTGGCCCGCTTGCTGACCGGGATCTCCACCCCGAAGGGACGGGCCAGATCCGGGGTCGAGGTCCCGGCCGCAACCACCACCGCATCGTAGACCCGGCGAATGTCACCGGCCCGGATCTCCACCCGGCCGTCCGCCAGCGTGGTCAGTCCATCGACCCGGCGCGGAATCACCGCCTGTCCGACCTGACTGAACAGACTGCCGATCGCTACCTGGGCCCAGATCGTGGCTCCTGCCGGATCAAGCGCAACCGGCTCATCGACCCGGTCCAGTGCGGGAAGATGGCGGGCGGCCTCCTCCCCGGTGAGCAGCCGGACGTGACGATCAGGGCCCGCTTCCCGGGAGACCGGCTCCTGCGGTGAACCCTCGAGTCGGGTGATCACCTCGGTTCCGAAGGTGAGGATTCCCCGACGCGAGATCAGTTCGACCTCCATCCGGTGCTCCCAGGCGTTCCAGATCCGCATGCTCTCGAGTGCCAGTCCGACCAGGTCGGGATCACCCTTCTCGTACCAGTAGAGCCGGGAGCCGCCCCGGGACTGTCCGCCACCGGGGGCGCCTGGCTCGAAGATCTCGTACCCGACCCCGCGGCGTTCCAGAGCCATCGCGGTTGCGAGGCCGACTATCCCGGCCCCGACAATGCCGATGCTCCCGGCACCTTCCCTGGTCCCCGCTGCTGCGATTTCCGCCATGACGGCCCGAGAGTACCCGCGTGGCCCTGCGGGAAACCCGCGTACTCAGGCCAGCCAGAGGATCAGGGAGGCGATCAGACCGACTGCGGTGAAGCCGAATGCCAACCGGGCCATGAACCGCTCCCAGATCCCGGTGTACCGGACACTCTGAAAGAAGAGCAGTCCGACCGTGTGGCCGGCGTTCAGGAGGAAGGAGCCGATCGCGATCAGGATGGTCGCCGCGCCCCTGCCCTCGATCGGGCCGTCGGTCCCGAGATTGGCCAGCACCGCGATCAGCCCGAGGCAGAAGGTGCCGATCAACCCGACCACGATGCCTACCGCGTCCCGGGTTGTGAGCGGGGGGAAGTTGCGGCTGGCCCGGATCATCTCCTCTTCCGTGTGGGCCTTGGCCGGCTCGTGGGATACCCTGATCGCCCCGGCTGCCGGTCCATCCTCGTCCGGGCGGGGGACCTCGATGTCCGAGATCGGCAGGCGGAAGTCCAGCTTGAGGCGTTCCCAGAGGTCCTTCTCTGCGTAGGCCCGCTGGCTGTCGGGATGGCTGACGACGATCAGTTCGTCGGCCGGGAACTCTCGCAGGCCGTCCCCGACTGCGGTCACCGGGTCGCCGTCGCCGACGTGACCGATCGCCCTGATCCCGTTGGCCTTCAGTTCCTGAAGGATCGCGTCCAGGCGATGTCCGGCATCCCTGATCGGACCGTCGAAATCGGCCATCTCGTGATGGAGGCCGGATTCGGCCAGAGCCGGGGTGACCACGAAGACCTCGACCTCGGCTACCGGTGACTTCATGTGACTTCGGAGTTCCGCGAGGAAGTCGTCACCCCGGAACCGCTCGTCCGCCACCACCAGCACCCGGTGGATTCCGTCCCCGGGACTGTCTCCGGCTGCCGGCACATCCATCGTTGGATCCGATATCTCCCGAACCATGATGTTCTCCTTCGGGTTGTCGCCGTCTCTAGACCCGGAGATACCCGATCTGCCCCCCTCCAACCGGGGGCCGGACTCTCAGAAGAGGTGGATGCAGACGGACCCGGTGACCGCACTGCGGTCCGGAAGCCCGGCGACGGCTTCAGCCATTGCCTCCGGCGCCAGGCGCCCGGCGCTCGGACCCATCCCGACAAGATCTTTCACCTGTCCCGGGTCCGCACTGATCGCCCAGTCCATCGAACTGGAGCGGAGCGGACGGCCCAGGGCCTGAAGGCTCTGATCGACCCGCTCCTGTTTGTCCGGATCCACGCTGATCATCCCGAACCGGTCGATGAGTTCACCGAGATGATCGGCCTCGGGCACAACCACGATCGTTCTTCCCCCGGGGGCGACGACTCGGGCCATTTCCTCTCCGTTCCGGGGCGAAAAGACGTTGATCAGCAGCGAAACCGCGTCGGTCCGGATCGGAAACCGGTCCCAGATGTCGGCTACCACCGCCCCGATGCGGGGGTGTGTCCGGGCGGCTCGCCGGGCGGCGAACTTGGAGTTGTCGAGCGCGATCCCGGACCGGTCGGGCAGCCGGTCCAGCACCGCTTGCAGGTAGCTCCCGGGGCCCGATCCCAGATCGAGCACCGGCCCATCGCCCACTTCCGATCCCGATTCGAAGGCCAGGTCGGAAACCGCCTCGACCAGCGGGGCGAAAAGTCCGTCCGCGAAGACCCGTTCCCGGGCGGCGATCATCTCCGCACTGTCGGCAGTGTGGGTGCCGGCGTCCCGTCCCAGCAAGCTGACGTATCCCTGGCGGGCGACATTGCTTGTGTGGCCGGAGCTGCAGATGAGTGAGGCACCGCTCACCCGGAGATGCCCACCGCAGTGGGGGCAGGCCAGCCAGGGAAGGACGTCCTCGAGCACGCCGCCACAGTACCCGGTACGGTCGATCGGCCGATCCCCGCGTTCCCCGGCAGCGGGGCCGAACACCCGCTGGTCCGGGGGCAGCGGACCTCACCCTGGTCGGGGCTGGTGAGCTCGGGGCGGGTCGCATTACTTCACTTTGTATAGTAATGCGGTGATCACCTTCCGGCGACTGCTTGGCTACGTGCGGACCTACCGAAGGGAGCTCTGGGGCTCCCTGATCTTTGCCTGGGCGGCAATGGGCATGACCGTGCTGATCCCGTGGCTGATCGGGATGGCAGTCAGCGCGATCGAGGACGGTGATCTCGATCGCCTGTGGCAGGTTGTGGGGCTGATTCTCGGGGCGGCAGTCCTGCGGCTGGTCCTCACCGTAGTCCGGCGGATCATCGCCGGCCGGGTCTCGCTCGCGGTCGAGTTCGATCTTCGCCAGCAGATCTACTCACACCTGCAGCAGCTCGAACTGGGCTTCTTCGATCAGCAGCAGACCGGTCAACTGATGTCACGGGCCACGGTTGACCTGCAGGCGATCCGCTTCTTCCTTGGCTACGGGCTGATCTTCTTCTCCCAGAGCCTGCTGACGATCGCACTCGCTGCGGGCGTGATGTTCTGGATCAACCCGTGGCTGGCCCTGGTTGGACTCGCCCCCACCCCGCTGGTGGTGCTGACCGCGTTCCGGTTCACCCGCCAGTCGCGACCGGCGATGCAGGAGGTTCAGCAGCGGGTGGCCGAGCTCACCGCCCAGGCCGAGGAGACGGTCACCGGGATCCGGGTGGTCAAGGCCTTCGCCCGCGAGGATCACCAGTACCGCAAGTTCCAGGGAGCGGTTGACCGGTTGTTCGAGAAGAGCCTGCTCTCGACCCGGATCCAGGCATTCTTCCAGCCGCTGATCGGTGCCCTGCCTCAGATCGGGACGGCCCTGGTGCTGCTGGTCGGCGGAAGAGCGGTGATCGCCGACCAGATCGGCCTCGGCGAGTTCACCGCGTTCTACACCTACATGCTGATGCTCTCCTCCCCGCTTCGTTCCTTCGGCATGGCTCTGGGCATGGGACAGCGGGCGATCGCCGCGGGAAACCGGTTGTTCGAGGTTCTCGACCGGGACCCCGGAATCACCGCCCCACCCGGGGCGCCACCGCTGCCCGACGGCGGCGGACGGATCCAGTTCGAAGGGGTCGACCTGAACTACGGCTCCGGCGCCGGAGATGCGCTCAGCGGGATCTCGCTCGATCTCGCCGCCGGCAGCCGGATCGGACTGGTCGGCGGTTCCGGATCGGGCAAGACCAGTCTGGTCGCGCTGATCGCCCGTCTGTACGACCCGACCGGCGGAAGAGTCATGATCGACGGGGCCGACCTCCGGTCGGTCGAGACCGGCTCGATCCGGACCGGTATCGCCTACGTGTCCGATGACAGTTTCCTTTTCAGCGATTCGATCCGGGCCAACATCGCCTACGCCCGACCCGACGCCGGCGACGAGGAGATCGAGCGGGCCGCCCGCCTGGCCCAGGCCGACCGGTTCATCGAGGACCTCTCCGAGGGCTACGAAACGGTTGTCGGCGAGCGCGGACTGACCCTCTCCGGCGGCCAGCGCCAGCGGATCGCCATCGCCCGGGCGATTCTCGCCGATCCCCGCATCCTGATCCTCGACGATGCCACCTCGTCGCTCGATGCGGCGACCGAAAGGGCGGTACGCGACGGCCTCGACGAGGTGATACGAGACCGCACCACGATCGTGATCGGCCACCGGACCTCCACCCTCTCTCTGGCCGACGAGATCCTGGTGATGGAAGCCGGTCGCATCGTCGAGCGCGGAAGTCACACGGAACTGGCCACCCGGTCGCAGGCCTACCGCTCGCTGATCGCCTCCGACGAGGATCAGGAACTCCGCTTCGTCCGGGAACCGGAAGGAGCCGTCGGATGAGTCCGGGCGGAAGGGACCGGCGGCGCAAGCTGACCTGGGTTCTTGGCCTGCTGCGGCCGTACCGTGCCCGGCTGGTCTGGATGTTCCTGGCGGTGCTGGCCTCCACCGGTTCTGCTCTACTGCCGCCCTGGCTGGCCGGCCGGGCGATCGACGTCGGCATCGTTCCCGGCGACACGACCGCCCTCGGCCTGACCGTTCTCGCCTTCGCGCTTGCGATCACGGTCAACGCCGCGACCTCCTGGCTGCAGACCTGGCTGGTCGGGTGGGTCGGGATCCGGGTGCTGCAGGACCTGCGAGAACAGGTTTTTCAACACGTTCAGCGGATGTCCGTCGGGTTCTTCAGTCGGACCCATCCCGGCACCGTGATCTCACGGATGACCAACGACATCGAGGCGCTGAACCAACTGATCAGTGACGGCATAGTCACCCTGTTCGGGAACCTGCTCACCCTGGTCGGGGTGGTCGCGATCATGGTTGCCCTCGACTGGCGTCTCGCCCTGATCACCTTCACCGTCCTTCCGCTGCTGGCCTTGACCAGCATGGTCTTCCGCCACTACTCGACCGGTGCCTTCCGGCGAACCCGGGAACGGATCGCCCAGGTGACCGCCTACCTGCAGGAGACCCTGAGCGGCGTCCGTGCGGTCCGTTCCTTCGGCCAGGAGGAACGGCATCTGGTCCGGATGACCGAGCTCAATCAGCTCAACCGCGAAGCCAACATGGCGACCGTGTACCTGAACGCCAGCTACTTCCCGGCGACCGAGCTTCTGACCGCGGTCGGGACCGCGACGATCCTGATCTTCGGTGGCTGGCAGGCGATCGAGGGCAACATCATGATCGGGGTGGTCGTTTCCTTCATCGGGTACCTCAACCTGTTCTTTGACCCGGTTCAGCAGCTGGCCCAGCTCTACGCCACCTACCAGCAGGGAATGGCCGCGCTGGACAAGATCTTCGAGCTGCTCGACACCGAAGCCGAGATCGTCGATCTGCCCGAAGCGGTCACCCCGGAGGACATCGAGGGACGGGTCGGGTTCGACCGGGTCTCCTTCAGCTACGCCAGGGAGGCCGGGCGACCCGACGGTCCCTGGGCGGTCGAGGAGATCGACCTCGAGATCTCCCCCGGAGAGACCGTCGCGTTGGTCGGCGCGACCGGCGCCGGCAAGTCCACCCTGGCGAAACTGGTCACCCGTTTCCACGACCCGCAGCGCGGGGTGGTCCGGATCGACGGCCGGCCGCTGCCGGAATGGAATCAGCGAGGAGTGCGGCGTCTGATGGGAATCGTGCCCCAGGAAGGCTTCCTGTTCTCGGGCACGATCGCCGAGAACATCGCCTTCGGTCGGCCCGACGCGGACCGCGGTGAGATTGAGGCGGCGGCAGCCACGGTCGGGGTGGATCAGTTCGTCGCCAATCTGCCCGATGGCCTCGACACCGAGGTCGGGGAACGCGGAATCCAGCTTTCATCCGGCCAGAGGCAGCTGGTCGCCTTTGCCCGGGTGGTCCTGGCCCGACCGCGCCTGCTGGTCCTCGATGAGGCCACCTCGGCCGTCGATACCCGTACCGAACGAATCATCGAGCGGGCCCTGGCCACCGCCCTGAGCGGACGCACCGCAATCGTTATCGCTCATCGCCTGTCGACGATTCAGCGGGCCGACCGGATCGTGGTTCTCGATCACGGACGGATCGTCGAGAGCGGCCCCCACGATGAACTGATCCGGTCAGGCGGAGCGTACGCCCGACTCCACGGGTCCTGGGTCGGTGCGACCGAAGACCGCGGCTCAGCCGGGTCCGATGCCGCCGGTGCCGGAACCGCCGGATGAGCCGCCGGAACCGCCCGCGGGCGGGGCGGCGCCACCGGTGTCCGGCGCGTCGGGGGTAACCCCGCCGGTGTCCGGCGCCGGGGCGGGAGCCGGAGCGGGAGTCGTCTCCGGAGCCGGCGCTTCGTAGGTCGATCCGGCATCCGGCGTTTCCGAAGGAACCGTTCCGGTGTCGCTGCCGGTGCTCACCGGCGCCGAGGGACCGTCGGCGCAGTCGGTGAAGCCGTATGCGCCGGCAGCCTCCTGGAAGGTCGCCGGGTCGGTGCTGCCGCTGGCCGGATCGGCGAGATCGTTGAGGGCGGCGATCACCTCCTCCGGGGCCGGACCGTCATCGGGGGTACCCAGTTTCTCGAGGCGTTCAGCCAGACTGCGGTAGAACCCGGCGACCTGTTCGGCCTTGTCGCTCTCCGCGGTGGTGGTGCTTGCCTGGAGCGCCCCGATCGCCGCGTTGACCTCAGCGCAGATCGCATCGCCCTCACTGATCAGATCTGCCTTGCTCAGGCTCACCGGTTCGGTTGTCGGAGCCGGAGCCGGTGCCGGCTCCGAATCGCTGCCACCGCAACCGGAAAACCCGACCATCGCCAGGGCGACCAGAAGCACAGCCGGAGAGAGACTTTTCAGGGTAGGCACGCAAATCAAGGTAACAGAGCCCCCGGCGGGATCAGGAGACGACCCGAAGGTGCCTCAGGTATTCTTCGACCCTGCCCACTGCGGGGTAGAATAATGGTAATTCGTGCGGTTCTGGTCCGTGAAATCGGGGTTCGAGTCCCTGCCCCGCAGCCTTGACAACCGGGTCGATCGGGTCTCATGATCGAAACCGGAAGCCTCGGTCAGGCTCCGAAAACCCTTCGCAGTTCCTCTTCGCGTTCGGGATCCAGCACCGCGAGGACGTCGTCGTCGACCTGAAGTTTCGAGTCGGCGTTCGGGACGAAGCCGTGCCCCGACCGGATGATCGAGATCAGCAGCGTGTGATCCGGAATCTCGATCTCGGCGATCGTCCGTCCGGCGACCGGTGAGTTCTCCCCCACCCGCATCTCGACGATCTCGATCTCCTCGGCTTCAAGATCCAGCAGCCGGACCAGGCTGCGTTGGGGAACCTCGTGTTCGAGCAGGCGCAGGATCGCGTCGGTGGCCGAGACCACCGGCTTGATTCCGAGCAGATCGAAGTGCTGGCGATTGTTCGGGTTGTTGGCCCGGGCGATGATCCGCCCGACCCCGTACTTGTCCCGCGCGACCTGGCAGATCAGGATGTTGTCCTCGTCGTCGCCGGTGACCGCGATCACCAGGTCGGCCCGCTCGATGCCGGCACGTTCGAGGACCCAGAGCTCGGAGCCATCGCCGTAAAGAACCCGGTGTTCAAGCAGCTGCTCGACCCCGAGATAGCGATGACGGTTCGACTCGATCAGGGTGACCTCGTGACCCTGACCGACCAGCTCCCGGGTCAGGTTGAATCCGACCTTCCCGGCACCGATCACGACCACATACATCAGCTTCCACCCGTCTTGCCGGCGGCCCGGTGAAGGCCGTCTTCGAGCATCTCGATCGCAACCCGGGTCGGGCAGATGATCTCGAGACCCTGCTCGCGGTACCACTCGGCCCGCCACGGATCGAGGATCCGGGCGATCACCGTGTCCACCTGGTAGCGCTTCCGGGCGATCTGGGAGATCACGATGTTGGTGTTGTCGCCGTTGGTAGCGGCGACGAAGGCGTCCGCCCGTTCGATCCCGGCAACCTCGAGGGCTCCGGACTCAAGCGCCGCCCCGACCGTGAAGGTCCCCCCGGCCTCCTCCCACGACTGCTCCATGTCCAGCTCAAGGCGGGCATGGGATTCGGGGTCCTGGTCGAGACAGGAGACGGTGTGGCCCTCCGAGAGCATCGACCGGGCCAGACCCGACCCCACTCTCCCGCAGCCGACGATCAGTACGAACATCGGCCGCATCCTAGATCATTCACTCCCGGTTTCCCACCGCGGGACATCAGGCCGGTGGTGCGGTCAGGATCACGCGACAGGGCGCCCGCTTCAAAACGTATGCGGTCACGGGGCCGATCTCCGGCGGCCGGTAGTCGCCCTTCCCGCCCAACTGTGCCCCACCCTTGACCGGACTCGGCGGCTCCGCCCCCATCACTATCGCATCTGCCTCAAGCAGCCTTGCGGTCGCCACGATTCCGGTGCCCTGCCGACGAACCCGGCGACGCTCAACCGTCACCTTCACCCCTCCGTATTCGGACGCGACCTCGAACGCACGCTCGGCCGCGGTGGCGGCGGCCCGCTCCTCGGCCGCCGGCAGCGGGTCCTCGATCGCCCGCTTCAGGGGGACCTCACTCAACTGGACGATCACCAGTTCCGCGCTGGTCCCGCCTGGCCGGTCATCGGTCTCGGCAGCCATCCGGCCGGCGGTGGAGACGATGTCATCATCGAGCGGGGTGCCGAAGATCGGGACCAGGATGCGACGGAACGCGACCGCGGGACGACGGCGGACGAGATCCTTCGCCTCGACCGTGAAGCGTTCGGTAAGGCTGATTCCCTCCACTGCCCGCCGGTAGACCACATACCCGACCAGGCCGACCGTGAGCCAGGCCAGCCCGACCCAGCGGGCGGTGTCGTGAAGCAGAATCACCGAGAGCAGGGCCAGACCCGAAAGCAGGGCGCCGAGCGCCGCCGAGACCGGGAATCCACCCGGTCCGCGGTTCAGGTTGAGCGGAGCCCGGAACGGTCGAGCGGCATCCGGCATCTTCCGGCGCAGCCGGATGATCGAGAGATGGCCGATCGTGATCGCCAGGGTGGCTCCGAAGGCGTAGATTCCGGCCAGCATCTCGATGTCTCCGGTCACGGCCAGCCCGAGGGCGATCAGGGCGCAGATCACGATCGCCCGGTAGGGAGTCTCGTACCGGGTGTCGAGCTTCGCCAGCCAGCTCGGAATCTGCCGGTTGACGGCAAGCGCGTAGACGTGGCGGGACACCCCGAACATCGCTGTGTTGGCCGCCCAGATCAGGGTCCCCGAGGCGATCACCGCGACCAGAATCTGCAAAGTATCGGCGATCCATTCAGGCCGGAACGCCTCCACGACGCCGAGGATCGGGGCCTCGATGTAGGTCGACCCGAGGGCGGTTTCGGGTCCGGACGGTCCCGCGGCGACCGGAACCGCCATCAACGCCACCGCGGCGATCAGCGCGTAGAGCACCGGCACCAGCCAGATCGCCCGGGTGACCACCCGGGTGAAGCGCTTCGCGTTCAGGTCGAGGTCCGGCACGAGGTTGGCCATCGCCTCGATCCCGGCATAGGCGAGAGTAGCCAGAACGACCGAGTAGATCAGGTCCTCGACCCCGGGGCCACCGGCCAGTCCCAGCGATCCGGTCAGGGCGTCCGGGTTCATCACGACCGCCACCCCGACCAGCAGGATCAGTAGCTGGACCAGCAGATCCGCACCGGCCAGAACCATGATGAACCGGGGCCGGCGACGGGCCGTGATGTCGAGCCAGTTGAGGGCAGTTGCATAGAGAATCACCGCAGCGATCACCACTGCCGCCCAGACCCGATCGCCCAGGTCACCGAAGATCGGGGTCAGATAGTGCGGAACCGAGAGCGCCGCCAGGGCGATCACGATCAGGTAGTCGAGCAGGATCACCCAGCCGGCGACGAAGGCGACCAGCTCGTTGAAGGCGTGGCGGGCATACGAGGATGACCCTCCCCGTTCTCGCAGCATCGCGCTGCCCTCGAGGTAGGAGGCCACGGTCAGGACAAACAGCACCCCGGCGGCAAGGAAGATCAGCGGGGTGTACGCGAGGCCACGCTTCGCAACCACGCCGAGCGAGAAGTAGATCGAGAATCCGACCCCGGCGTAGGCCAGGACAAGCAGCCAGAGCCCGCTCGATCGCTGCGGTCCGCCCGGCAGTTTCACCGGTCCCGTCCGATCCGCCGCTGGACCACGGTTCGCCCGATCCCCACCGCGATGAAGGCGACTCCCAGGAGGACACCGATCGAGAGCGGTCCGCCGCCACGAGTCAGAGTGAGTACAAGAATCAGGGCACCGATCCCGACGTACACCGCCGAGATCACGCGTACCGTTCGGTCGTATGCCCCACCGCGCTTCATCTGCCGACCGCCGGTTCGGGGAGTCCGGCTCCGACGGCGGCGGCGTTCACCCCGGGAGCCGAGAGCTCGCTGCCGCTGTCGCCGGTGACCACGATGACCCGGCACGGACGCTCCCGCATCAGCACCTCCAGAGTGTGACCGTAGTGGGGGGCTCCCCCTCGGGATTCGAGTCCGAGCACAACCGCCTCGGCCTTCAGCTTCCGCGCCGCCCGGGCCAGGAAATACCCTTCCTCCCCGGGGCGCACCCGTTCGACCCGTCCGGTGATCCGGGTGCCGGCGATCATCCGGGCCCGTTCGATCTTTTCCCGGGCGAGTCGTTCCTCCGATTTCATCGCCCCGTCGAGGGGCAGGTTCGGCGGCACGGTCAAGAGCGCAACGATGTGAATCGCCCGGCTCTGACTCGAGGTCAACTTCGAGGCGGTGGCGATCAGGTCCGGTGAGAAAGGCTGGTCGGCCGGCAGCGCGACCAGAACCGAGCGGTACTCGATCTCCTCCACCCCGAGGGGTTCCGGCAGAACCACCTTCACGGTCCTGGTGACCGGCAGCTTCTGGTGGCGTCGGTAGAGCAGGTAGCCGACCACGCCGATCACCAGCCAGCTGGACCCGACCGTCAGGGTGATCGGGTTGAGGACCATCACGATAACCCAGGCTGCCGCGGTCCCGATCCCGCCCAGCACCGCGGTCATCGGCAGCTCGTGGCTTCCGAGTTTCAGGTTCATCGGGGGCTTCCACGGGCGCTCGACCTCGGACCGGCTCCAGCGCAGCCGGATCACCGCGGCATGGGCGATCGTGAACGAGAGCATCGCCCCGAAGGCGTACATGGTCGCCAGGAATGAGGCCTGGCCGGGCAGCATGGTGATCGTGGCGATACAGGCAAAGGTGACGATCGCAATCCAGGGGGTGCGGTAGCGAGGATGGATCCGGCGAATCGATTCCGGGAGCTGTCGGTGCTGGCCCATCGAGTAGCTCAGCCGGGAGACTCCGATCAGTCCGGCGTTGGTCGCGACGATCAAGATGATCCCGGCGAAACTGCCGACGTAGATGTTGAGGATCGAGGTCAGCCCCGGCGGGAGACCGAGTCCCTGGACGATCCCCAGCATCGGATCATCCGCGTACCTGCTTCCCAGCTCGGTGAACCAGGTGCCGTCAGCCGCCTGGGTGACCGGCATCGCCGAGAGTGCAACGACCGGAATGAAGAGGTAGAGCGCCATCACCACCAGGACCGTCAGGCCGACGCCCCGGGGCACGGTTCGGGCGGCATCCCGAGCCTCCTCCGACATGTTCGAGATCGTCTCGATCCCGGTGTAGGCGATCATTCCGACCGCCACGCCGAGGGCGAAGTCGCCCCAGGTCGGGGCCACACCGAGATGAATGTTCGAAATCAGGATGTCGGTGTTGAAGACCAGCAGGAACCCGACCGCGACCAGTACCAGCTGGGTTATCACGTCGGCCACCGCCAGCACCGTGTTGAGCCGGGCGGACTCCTGGCCGCCCCGCACGTTGATCACGGCGAGCCCGCCGATGATCGCCGCGGCGGCGATCACGTCGTACGGGGACTCGGCCAGGGGCGGCCAGATCGCCGCGAAGTAGTGCGGCACGAAGTAGGACGAGATCGCAACCGTGATCGTGTAGTTCAACATCTGGCCCCAGGCGGCGATGAAGCTGACCAGCTCGTTGAAGGCGTGGCGGGCGAAGGACGAGGACCCGCCGGCCTCCGGGTACATCACCGTCGCCTCGGCGTAGGTGGCAGCCGTGAAGATGAAGATCACCCCGGCGAGAATGAAGGCCAGGGGCGTCAACCCGAGAGCGAACGCGGCGGTGACCCCGAGCGCGTAGTAGATCGATGAGCCGACGTTGCCGTACGCCGCCGAGAACAGCGCCCCGGTGCCGTAGATCCGGCTGAGGCTCTGATCCCGCGGAATCCGCTCAGCCAACCGCGGCGCTCCGGTCGATCATGCCCGGGCGGGCGGGCGCCAGGCCGGTCGGAGCGAGATCACCAGCTCACGTTCGGAGCTTGAGGTCACATCGAAGTTGACCGGAAGCGAGCTGCGGAGCGGCTCGACCAGATCGTTCCCCGACTCCAGCTCGAGTTCGAACCGAACCTCATCATCGGCCCGGGTGACCTCCACCATTCGACGCACCGGGGGGAGCCCGCGGAGGCTGGTCTCGGCGACTGCGGCCATGGCCAGTTCCGCCACCGGGGAAACCACCACCCGGAACGGCTTGGTCTCCCCGCCGGGTCCGGCGGTGACCGGCCGGCGAGCGGGATCCGCGGTGGTCACAGCACTGGCAGCCGGGCCCGCGGGACCCAGCGCCTCTACCGCAAGTCCCAGCCGTGAGACCCGGTCGGTCAGGGTCTCGACGTCGCGGGCAAGTACCGAAACCGCCCGGCGAAGCTCCTCCACCCCGGCGGGATCGACTGCCGGCTGGTCTGAGGCCGCGTCTTCCATGTTGCGAAGCTTAGCCGCTGCCGCTCAGACCGAGTAGATCTGGGCCGAAACCACGCACCAGTTCCTCGATGCAGTGGGATCGTTGGTCTTCCAGCGGGAGGAGACGAGGATCCTCTCGCCCGAGTTCAGCTGGACGAAAAGCATCCCGTTGTTTGGCAGTCGCATGATCAACGGACCTTCGGTCTGGGTGACCGAGGTGTCTTCCGAGCCCTCTCTGGTAGTCACCCTTCCCCCGACCGGGCTGTCGACGATCAAGCGCCGGGTTCCGGTCGGTCCCGGCCGGCAGATCGCGGTCACCCTCCCCAGACCGGGGAAGTCGTAGCTGCTCTCGGTTTTCTCCGGGGTGGTGGCGTTCGCTTCGCCCCGCCAGACGATCTGCACCGCCCGGGCCAGCGGCTTCTGCTCAAGGTCGGTCCCGGTCCTGAAGGTCGCCTTCACGTTGCAGCGGGCGCGTTTCGGCTTGCTGAAGTCCCACTCCCAGTCCAGGTCGTAGGTGGTCGGCTGGGCCAGGGACACCCCGCCCGGGCCGAGGATCGGACCGCGATCAGAGATGATTCCCTGGAACGAGCCGGTCGACCACTTCTCGGTCGGCCCGAACTTGTTGAATCCTTCCCGGAAATCGGGTCCGGTGCCGTCCGCGTACTTGGCCTCGCGGAGTGATTTCTCCCTCCAGGTGCCCCAGTCCTTGTAGGTCCAGGTCATCATCGCCGCCTCACGGCC
The DNA here is from genome assembly GCA_023958085.1 of Solirubrobacterales bacterium. GTDB lineage: Bacteria > Actinomycetota > Thermoleophilia > Solirubrobacterales > 70-9 > 67-14. The sequence continues at coordinate 22,242 of JAMLGI010000002.1, forward strand.
ACCGTTGGACGGGTAGAAGCGGATCCACTGCTGTTCCGGACTGCAGACGATCTCGCCGTAGCCGATGCCGGGGGCGATGAAACCACCGACCTGGCGGCCGTTCCATTCACCTCTGGACCAGTCGACAGCCACCTTCTGAACCATCATTCCGGTGGTCTTCACCGGCTTCGCCCCGCCACCGCCGGCGACGAAACGGAAAGTCTGCGCCGACTGCTGCCAGCGGCCGGAGGAGAGGTCCCTGCCGTTCAGGCGGATCCGGTAGCGACCGGCCCTGAGCGTTCCCCGGATCGGGAGTTCGGCGATCATCTGGCGTCGGCCCAGATCGGCGATCACCTGCTCGGCGACGGTAGCCCCGTCGGCATTGACCAGAGTCGCCCTGATCCGGCCGATCGAGGTCCGACGGATCGGCCGGAGGGCGAAACGAACCACCCCGGTGTTGTCTTTCACCCGGGTGCTGAATGGGGCCGCCTTGATCGGCAGGCTGGGGGCACGGAACCCCCAGATTCGGGACTTGCTCCGGCGCTTGCTGCAGCCTGCCTTGCGAGCGGTGGTCTCGACCCGGTACCGGCCCGCGCCCAGTCGATGCCTGAGATGAAGGCGGACCACGCTGGTGCGCCCACCGGCCGGCCGGCCGGAGATCCTGCCCTTGGCGAAAACCCGCTTGCCACGACGCACCTTCACCTGAACCGAAAACACCTTGGCCCGCGGGGCCACATAGACCCAGGCGTAACCGGCCTCAAGCAGGTCGGTCGGATTGTGGGTGCTCAGCTTGACCGAGAGCGGCAGCTTGCCGCACTTCTTGCCCTGCGCCGAGGCAGCGGACGACGCCGCTGCGGAAAGTCCGAGTGCGGTGATCAGGACGAGGAGGGCTGTACCAAAGCGACGAAACGACACGGCTTAATCCTTGCTCAGTCCCCTAAACCCCGGATCAAGCCCGAGTCTCGGCCGAACTGTTCAGCCACCCTCGGTGGCGCTGGTCCCCTTGGTCCCGTAGAAAACCACGTCGGGCTCGCTGCTGCCGTCGAGCCAGGTGTCCTCCTTCGCCCTGACCTCGTCGGGAAGCGGAACCAGCGCCGCATTCTCGGCCAGTTTCTGGGAGCGAGCCAGGCTGCTGCGCAGAAAGTCGTTGATGTCCGGATCCCGCATGTTGCGGTAGTTCACGGTCAGCAGCAGCTGCCGGGACAGCGGGTAGGTCGCGTCGGTGACCGTCTGCTGGGACGGGAAGATGCATTCAGGCTTGTTGAAGTTGTTCGAGGCGCTGATCTCCATCGGGCGGAGCTGATCCTCGAACGCCTCATAGTAGGAGAACCGGAAAAGGCCCATCGTTCCCCGGAGCCGCTCCAGGCGGCGCAGGGCTTCCCGGTTTCGCAGCATGTAGCCCCGTGAATCCGGCAGCGATTCGAGCAGGTTCTCGAGGTTGCGTTCCGCCCGACGCAGCAGTCGTCGGTCCCTCGCCTGGGCTGCGGGGGTTCGCTGGTCCCGGACTCCCTTGCGGACCTCGGCCCGGGCGTCCCGAACTGCCTGCCGGTTCTCGGCCAGGGAGGAACTGACCTCCTCGTAGACCTTGCGGGAGGGTTCGTAGCGCTGGGCCGCACGGAAATCCGCGGTACTCCCGACCACCGCTCGACGCACCCCGCCATCGGTCGGGAAGGCCATGTAGTCGGACCGCATGGAGAGCAGGCTCGGCGCGCTTTCACCCAGTACGTACTGGCCGAAGAAGCCGAACACGTTCGAGTTCTCGTCGGGACCGGCGACCTTCATTCGGGGAGCCGCGATATCGGGAGCGAGATCGTGACCGTAGCCGACCTGGGCCCAGCTGTTGATCGAGGATCCGGCGCGGAAGATGTTGTAGACCTCGTCGATCGAGAGGCAGTCGGCCCCGACGTCGGTCTCATTCTTGATCGCCAGTACCGCAGCGTCGGAGGCAACCTGGAACTGGACCGGCTGGATCCCGTTGGCGACACAGAGGTCGTACTCCTCGGGCGAGATCGGTCGGGCCGAGTCGACGAGGTCGATCTCGCCGCTGCAGAACTGCCGGAATGCACTCTCCTCGTTCCCTCCGGAAAGCCGGATCTCGGCGGCGCCGCCGTAAGTCCTGGCCATGCGGTCGGTCAATGACCCCTGGGCCTTGCCGGCGATCCGGATCACTCCCTGCTCACGGGGGGTCGGTTTCGCGTCGGGGTTGCCGCCCTTCTTGGTGGGCGGCTGGTAGCGGGCGTTGGTGCCGGTATGCCCGCTGTCCACCGGGGCCTGGTCGGGGCTTACCCCGCAACCGGCCACCAGAACGCCGAAGACAACGGCGAGCGCCACGCCGGTGACGGTGGTCAGGCTTCTCGGTACGGCGTTCATCAGGCCCCGCCTCCAGTGTCCGGTGTCCCGCTGTCCGTCGAGCCCGAATCGGCTGCGCCGGTCTCCGGACCCTCGAGCTTGACCTTGCTCAGCGGCGGATCCTTGTAGATCTTCGGTAGCTGAATCACCTCGAAGTCGGTCAGGGAGAGCCAGCTGAGCTCTCCTCCCCTGATTGCCCGTCGGGATGTGCCCCTCGGCGCGTAAAGCGTCGGCACGGCGGCTCGATCCACCACGATCGCGCCGTACTCCCTCAACGCCTGCAGGATCGACTCGACCAGCACGCGCCGTTCACCCTTGAGCCGGCGGTTGCCGGTGCCGAGCCCGAGGGCCCGGCGGTCGGCGCCGACGTTGGCCCGCAGGCGGATCCGGGCACCCGCCGGCAGGGAGTCCGGACTGCCGACCCCGTCGGTCACCGAGGCAGGCTGGACGAAGTTCCGACGGGCCAGCCCGGGAACCGAGATCGCCAGGGCGTGATCGATCTGACCCCCGGTCCCGGCGGACGGGCCGATCATCCCGGCAAACAGCGGAAGGCCGGTACCCCGGGCGCCGACCGCCCGCGCCTCGTTCACCTCGATCGGCGCGCTGAAACCCGGTCCGTTCAGGGTCCAGGCCTTGGCGTACTGGTAGGAGATCATGTCGTCGGTCTGGCGACGGGCCCGCCAGAAGTCATAGCCCAGGTTGTTCTCGCGATCGATCACGCTGAGCCACCCGTCGTAGCGCGGATCAGGAACGGTGCTGGCCGGGATCGCGATGCTTTCCGGCACCTTCGGCGGGCCGGCTCCGCATTTCGACTGGCGACAGACAAAGCGGGTGACCTGGGCATCCGGACCGCCGGCCTCGACGATCAAGGGGGCCCAGGCATCGGTATTCACGAAGAGGCCGTCGTTCACCCGACGGACAATCGTGGTCACGCCCTGCTGTCCGGGAACCTCACGTACCGCGACCCGATTCATCGCCAGATTGAGCATCCGGGCCGAGTCCGCGGCGACCGGCAGGTCGTCGATCCGGGTGTTCCAGGGGCTGTCCGCCGCAAAGAAGCGCCCGCCGGCGAGGGGATCGGCGTTGGTTGTCACCACCGGACCGGTGGCTCCCGTGGTTCCGGTCAGGCCGGTCGCTCCGGTGGTTCCGGTTGCGTTGGCGCTCGCCTTCTTCTCGCTGGAGGACTTGTCCCCGGAACTGTCACCGGACCCGCAGGCCGCCACCAGGACGCCGAGCAGCACGGCCAGCAGAACCGCCGCAACCGGACGGAGAGATCCTCGTGATGAATTCACTCGCCCTCCACGGCCGGAGCGGAGGAGGATCCGGGGGCCTCCGGGGCCGGCGTCGTCGGCGGGCTCGCGGGGCTTGATTCACCGACCCCGGTCTGGCCGGGATCGGTCTGGACCGGTGCCGGCGCACCCTGACCCGGCTGGGCCGGACGGTCCGGAGTCACCGGGCGGGGAGTGCTCTGGGGGACCGAACCGTCGCTGCCTGCCTGACCCTTCCCGGGGCTTTCCGGGCGGGTTTCGGAGACCTCGAGCAGCACGTAGCGATCGGTCCGGAAGACCGGGGTGAGCCCCGGTTCGCCGCCTTCGATCGCCTTTGGGTAGGCCTTGCGGAGCTGATCGCCCGGCCGGCTGGTGGTGATCAGCATGTAGCCGACCTTGCCGAACGGATCGTCGATCGCCGAACGCCAGACATCCTCGCCCCGGTCAGCCCGATCCAGAAAGAGGCTGGGTCGGCCGGAGGTGAGCATCACGCCGTAGCTGAAGTTCTCGTCTACGAGGATGCTGTCCTGCTTCTGTGGCAGGACCTCGTTGATGTGTCGGGCCATGACCAGTTCGGGATCGATCCCGACCGTGTATCCGCCGACCGACCTGGTGCCTTCCTGGCTGTCCCGATGCTCGGCGTACCGGGTGAACGCCTGGGCCTGGTTCTGGAAACGGTAGTTCTGCATCGCGTTCCAGCCCAAGGGCAGGGCGGCGATCAACCCGATGCCCATCGCCAGGGCGGCAATTCCGCGCCAGCCGGCCTCGGAACGTCCCACGTATGCCGTGCCGGCGGTCGCCAGAACCATGATCGAGAGGCCGACCGAAAGATCCATCAGGTCAGCCTGATCGGCGATCAAAGCCCGCAGCAGCGGAACCAGCACCGCGGCGAGAATGATCAGCAGTAGCCCGAACGAGAGCCGGGAGTCGCGGCTGAAACCGGATGCGAGCAGCAGGATCACCGCGAGAAATGCGAGGGGCGCGATCCCGAGCACCACGTGGAAGAGATCGGTGAGGGATCCGCCCAGGGTGGCGGTCACTCCCTGCAGCACGCCGGTGGTGTTCACCTGGATCGGCCCGCTCTGGGCGTTGATCCAGCCCAGTGGATCGCCGGTGAGCACGGTGTTGATAAGTATCCAGGCGGAAAGCGCGTAGGTGGCCGGCACCAGCAGGACCAGCAGGGTCGAGCGCAGCCGGTCGGCAGAACTTCTCCTGCCGGCCGCAACCAGCAGCGCGGCGATCGCGAATCCGACCACCCAGAGGAAGTACCCGTAGTCGAACATGGCGGCGACCGCGATCGCGAGTCCGGCCCCGACCACGTGGCGGGTTTCCCCGGTTACCTGCCAGGAAACCAGGGCGCTCACCCCGACGGCGGCGAAGCCGAGTCCGAGCATCAGGGCGTCGCCGTTGCCCGCGTAGTAGACGAACATCGGGTTGAGCCCGAAGAGAACCAGCAGAATGAGCCTCAGCCCGAGCGCAAAATCACAGCGACGGAGAACCGAGTTGATCGCCCCGATCGTGATTCCGCCGCCGATGGCGCTCAGAATCGGCATCGCCACGAGCGAGGTGGCCAGCGGCTTGATCAGGGCAAGCGGGAGGAACGCAAGGGCCCCGAGGGGGGCCACATTCAGGGGAATCGCCGCCAGTTTTGGCGGGGCGTTCCACCAGACCATGTAGGCCTCGTTGAGCCGGTTCAGGGCGTCGAAGTTGACGATCCGCCCGTTGGTGACCACGAAGTAGCCGATCACCCCGTAGATGATCGCGAAGATCACCGGGATCACCAGGCTGTCGATCCCCTGGACCGGATCGTGACCCCGGATCGGCGGTGGCTCCGGCGGCACCTCGCGCACCGCCGCGACGGCCTCCTCGGTGGTCACCGCACCCGGAAGTGAGTGGTCCCTGAAATCGGCTCGACCGTTGCGGTCGAGCTCTCCGGGAATGCTCCGGCCGGGACTGTCGGATCGCCCCGACCCGGGACTGCGAACTTCGCTCACCGCTCCACCCTTCGCTGCGGGGTCGGGGTGTGGTCGGCGCCTCCGGAGAGATCGAGTCCGTGCTCCGTCTTCTCCCAGTAGAACGGGTTGGTGAAGAGTTGGACGAAGCCTTTCCAGGCCGCAACCGACATCAGACCCCAGTAGAAGGGGAAGAACAGTGCGTACGGTGCGAGACCGTCGTCACCCCGGCGGACCGCCGCGGCCAGGCCGAGGTACATGAACACGAAGTTGCCGAGGAAGAGCTGAGCCGCGGCAAGGTAGTACACCCATCCGGGGAAGAGTTCCTGGATGAAGCCCGCCTGGGACAGCGCGAAAAGTGTGGTCAGGAACCAGAAGAAGGGGTTGATCAGGAATATGAAGGTGCCGCCGATCAGCAGCTGGAAAGACATGAACCCCTTGAATCCGACGCTCTTCATGAAGCGGAACGGGTTCCGCATGTAGACCAGCCAGGTCTGGAGGTAGCCCTTGATCCACCTTGAACGCTGCCGGATCCAGTTGCCGACCGCGACGTTCGCTTCCTCGTAGGTGGTTGAGTCCATCATCGTGGTCCGGTAGCCGGCCTGATGGAGCCGAATGCCGAGATCGGCGTCCTCGGTCACGTTGTACGGATCCCAGCCACCGACCTCGACCAGCCGGTCGAGCCGGATGTGGTTGGAGGTACCACCCAGCGGGATCGGATCCTTGCGGGCGTCGAGTCCGGGCAGGACGAGGTCAAACAGCATCGAGTACTCGATCGAGAACCAGCGGGTGAGGATGTTGGTGTGCTGATTGAAGAAGTTGAGCTTGGCCTGCATGCATACGACCGATTCGTCGCTGTTCTCGAACATCAGAACGGCCTTCTTCAACTGATGTGGGTCGGGACGATCCTCGGCGTCGTAGATCACCACGTACTCGCCCTTCGCTCCGAGCAGCCCGAAGTTGCAGGCTTTCGGTTTGGTCTGCGGCTGCGAGGGCGGGACCACGATCAGGTTGAAATGTGGCGGCAGGTCGAGTTCCCGGATCGCGTTGATCGATTCCTCGTCCTCCTCCTCGCAGAGCAGCCGGACGTCGAGTTTGGTCTTCGGGTAGTCGAGCGACTCAATCCCGGCCACCAGGTAGGGGATGACCGCAGCCTCCCGGAAAAGGGGGATCAGGATCGAGTAGACGGGAAGGTCGCGTTCGTCCATCGCGGCCAGGTTTTCGGGGCTGGTATCCACCTGGTAGCGATGTTCCAGCGCGGAGTAGCCGGCGACCAGCTTGTAGAGCGAGGTGGCGGTGTAGAAGATCGCGGCCAGCGCGAAGACCACGATCAACGTACCGACGAACTTCCAGATCAGAAATCCGATCAGGACGATCGCCAGCAGGATCAGCAGCCCCTTCTGAAAACCGTTCAGGACGATGTGCGCAGAACTCTCGGGAAAGCGCTCGCGCAGATCCGAGAGGGCAGTTTCGGTGTAGGCCTCGCTGTGAATCCGGCGCTGGAGCGCATCGATGTCGTTGCGGGGCGCCAGGAACTGCCGGACCCGAAGTCCGCTTTCGGCGCTGATCTCACGCTCCTCGTCCTCGCGCAGTTCGTCCGGAACCGCGAGATAGACGTTCTCCGCGTCAACCGCGATCGGCACGCAGTGGAATCGCCGCTCCATCGGCTCCGGAATCACGTTGCGGGGAGCCTGGGTGGCGTCGAACTCCGAGAGGTCGACGGTCGGCAGGTCGAGCTGCTCGGCCAGGACCCGGAGCAGGGCCCGTTCCTCCAGGGCGCCACCATGCACCAGGACCTCACCGATGCGGCTGCCGGTGCGCTGCTGTTCGGCCACCGCCTCGCCGAGCTGTTCTTCCGTGACCAGCCCCCGGCTGGCCAGTTTCTCACCCAGCCGCGGCGGGATCGCCAGCCCGTGGCTGAGCAGGTCGTCGGCGGTGAACTGGTTGTCTCCGGGACTGCCGTTGACCGCGAACAGGCGGTCGATCGCGAGCTCGATCTCGGCCCGATCCGCGGTCAACCAGACGGGGTCGTATCCGGTTGCCTCGCGGATCGCCCGTTCGACCCGCCGACCCCCCGGTGCCGCGGCCACCATGGTGACAACGCCTTCGCTGTACTCGAGCGGAACCATCGTGTGGCGGCGGCAGAGATCCCGCGGCAGCAGGTGGGCGATCGCCGGGCTCAGCGTGACCATGCGTTCGCTCAGCGATCCGGGATCGTCCCTGACCAGCAGCTGCTGCTCGAAGGCGGAGTTCATGACTCGCTCTCCCGGGGCGCGTTGGTCGCCTCGTCCCGCGACTTGCGACGGTCACTGACCACCATCGCGATCAGCCCGCCGATGAAGATGAAGAAGGGGACGATCAGAAACAGGTTGAAGAAGATCGCAAACGCGATCAGCAGGCCCACACTCACGAAAAGCGCTGCGAGGGCGCTACCGCCGCCCGTCTTGCCGGTTTCGCTCACGATCCGCCGGGGGCGACCACGCCGCCCGCGCTTCCGGCCTGAGGCTGGGCCAGAGCGATAGTCACCGATCGATCGTCGGAGTCGGTCACGTCGAATGCGACCGGGAGACGGCGACGCAGCGTTCCGACTACCGAAAAGTCGTCGGTGGCGCGAACGTCGATCGTGGCCGAGTCACCGCGGAGTTCCCTCAGCGTGGCCCGTTCGACCCCGTCACTTTCGGCCAGCGAACTCTCGACCGCCCGAGCGAGGCTGAGGTCTCGCAGCGGCCGGACGATCACCCGTATCTCTCCGTCGGCAGGCGCCGGCAGCCCGACCGGGACCCCGGCCTCGGCGGTCGGCACGGCAGACCCCGGGACCGCCCCCTCGACCGGGAGCGGAGGCAGCGACGGTTCGGTCCGCGGGCTGCGGTCCCCCAGACCGGCTTCGAGCCGGTCCAGCCGAGCGGTAATCTCCGCCCGGAGGGAGGCAATCTCCTTGAGGATTTTCTTGCTGCGGTCCTTGGCCACGATTCCGTCACTATTCTCACCGGTCCACCGGACGTTCCTTGTCGCGGGTCGCGGGGAAATACTGATTCGACCATTCGGACTATAGGCGACCGGTCGAACGGGCGTCAAATGCGCACAGACAGACAGATACCCATTGGCAGGCCGCCCCACCATCGGGGCTACCGGAACAGCCGGGAGTACCGGGACCGGCTGCTGCGGTCGGCCTGGCCGTTCGTCGGGGTGGCGTTCCTCGTTTTCGGGTTCTCGATCCTCGGGGCTGACGACCCGGGCTGGGTCCTCTTTGCGGGTGGCTGGGTGGTGGCGGCGATCTGTCTGGCGATCGCCGCGCTGAATCCACAGCTCTGGCTGGTCGCCCCCTACGGGGCGCTCGCCGCGATCGTCCTGATCCGCTGGGGGACCGACGGTCCGGATGCCGGGATCGGACCGCTGGTCCTGATCCCGATCGTCACGGTTGCGCTCTACGGCTCCCGCATGGCACTGGCCGCGATGTTTGCAACCGCGACAGTCGTCATCGCCGCCTTTCACCTCGGCCCGGGCGAGACCGAACTGGTGGTTTCCCCGGTCTGGCGCCAGGACCTGATCATGCTGGTGATGGCAATTACCGTGGCGGTCGGGGTGCAAACCCTGGTCAGTCGGCTCAGGGTCGAGCGGCGGTTGAGCGAGGCCCGGGGTGAGCGGCTGGTCCGGGTCTCGGAGATCACCCGGGTCGTGTCCACCAGTGCCGAGCCGACCCGCACGCTCTGCGAGATGACGGTGGAGCTGACCGAGGCCCGGGGGGCAGCGCTTTTTCGTCACCATCCGGACGGACCGAGGTTGATGGCATCGACCGGTGCCGATCCCGGGCGTCTGGATGAACTCGCTGCCGGTCCGGTCGCCGGTCTCCTCGACGGGCTCGACCAAGGTGATGACGCGACCGCAGTCACGATCCACCGCGACGCCGGCCCCGAGCTGGAAAGCCTTCGCCGGGTGTGGCGTGGATTCGATCCGTCGGTGGTGGTCTGCGCGGCGGCCCGGTCGGACCGGGATCTGACCGGCCTGTTGCTCCTCGCCTGGCCGGACGACGCGTCCCCCGAGGATTCAGCCGTTCCGCTCGATCTGCTCGCGGCCGAGGCGTCGATCTCGATCCGCAACCAGGAACTCACCGAACGGCTTGAGCGTCTCGCCCTGACCGACCCTCTGACCGGGGTGGCCAACCGTCGCGGCTGGGACCAGCACATCACCGCCGTGATCAGCACCGCCGGGCGGCACCAGCGGCCGTTGAGCGTGGCGATCCTCGATCTCGACGGATTCAAGTCCTACAACGACCGGCTCGGGCACCGGGCCGGGGATCTCCTGCTGAGGGAGTACGTGGCTCGATGGCAGCACGTGATCCGGGCCAGCGATCACCTCGCCCGATTCGGCGGCGACGAGTTCGTTGCGACCTTCCCCGACACCGGCCTCGAGGAAGCGACGATCGTGGCACAGAGGATGTGTGGCAGTTCCGAGCGGGGGGTCTGGGCCTCGGCCGGAGTCGCCCGGTGGGACGGGAGCGAGGCGGCCGCGGAACTCCTCGACCGGGCCGACCGGGCCCTCTACGAGGCCAAGCACAGGGACCCGGGATCGGTCCGGACGGCCGCGTCCGGGACTGCCACATCCGGACCGCGCGGCAGGAGGACCTGAAATCAGTCCCGCCCGGGAACCCAGAGCCCGGAGCCGCCGGGCCGCTCGGGTTCCGGTGGACTCCCACCCGGCACCGGACCACTGCCGACAGCTCCGGGCTTCGGATCGGCCGGCTCGGCCGGTCCCGGGCCGCCGCTCTTCTGGGCGTAGAGCATCTGAAGCTGGCTGAGTGGCTCCCGAACCGCGGCCCCGACCTCCTCGGGCAGGAGAGCGGTCAGGGAACGCACCGCCTCGATCCCGACCCGGGCCTGTTCCAGATCCACCTCGTCCTCCTTGAGCAGCCGGCGGGCACTCAGGTTCAGGACCGAGGCAACCGTCTGGGCGAGCAGGTCCTCGACCCGGATCTCCTTCATCTGCTGTTCGAGGGCTTCGCGCTCGGCTTCGGTCAACTCGGGTGAGGCCGGACTGCCGTCGTCCGAGGGTCCGGAGGGGCCTTCTGTCGGGGTCTGGTCGTTCATCGCTTCACCCTACCCGGAGCCTCACTCCGGAATCGGAGCGGCGGGTCGGGCGTAGGTGCGGGTGGTCTCGGCCAGGGTGTCCCGGTAGATCTCCTCGACCGACCGGCCGTTCCGAATCTGCCGCTGGATCCGCTGGGCTCCGTTCGCGTCCGGCAGATCGACCGCTATCCCCAGTGCCGAGCGGGCCGGCGCCGTCCACTCCAGCAGTTCCTCCAGCCCGGCCCGGGCCTCCACCTCACGCCGGTTCCGGTAATCGATCATCCTGCCGTTCATCCCGTAACGGATGGCCCGCCAGAGGTTCTCCTCGATCTCCCGGTCACGCAGGGGCTCAAGCCGGTCGAGGCGACCCTCATCAAGGTCAACCGCGGTCTGGGCCACCACGGCGACGATCAGCCCGGCAAGGGCGGTCGATTCGGGGCCGGTGCTCTGGGCATCGCAGATCCGCACCTCGACCGTGCCGAACGCGTGGTGGGGACGCACGCTCCACCACAGCTGGGTTGCTTCCACCACCGACCCGAGCCGGTGAAGAGTCTCGATGAAGTCCGCGTACTCGGCCCAGTCGTGAAACCGCTCCGGCACCCCGCATCGAGGAAAAGTGCGAGTGAAGATCTCGGTCCGGACCGAGGCCAGACCGCTGTCCTGGCGATCGAGGAAAACCGAGTTGGCCGAAAGCGCCAGCAGGATCGGCAGTCGCTCCCGCAACCAGTCGTTGACCATGATCGCCCGGTCGGCACCACGAATCCCGACATGGACGTGAAGGCTCCAGGTGTTGTTCCGCCGGGCAACCCAGCCGAGATCCTCCTTAAGCCGCTGATAGTGCGGCGTGTCGATGATCTCCTGGTCGAGGTAACTGGCCCAGGGGTGGGTTCCGGTGGCGCCGAGCATCGCCCCGCGGGACTCGGCCAGGGCGAAAAGATGCCGCCGACGGGTCTCCTGCAGGGCGATCGCCTCGGACATGGTTTCGGCCCGCCCGGAGCGGATCTCGATTTCCGAGGCAATCAGTTCGCCGGCCACCGAGTCGGCCAGCTCGGGTTCCTCCCGGGCCGCCTGGTAGAGCTCCGGGAAGCGATCGACCAGGTCGAGACTGGCCGGATCGAGGATCGCGAACTCCTCCTCGATACCGATCGTGAAGTCGCGGGAGGCGTCGAACACCTCCCGGACCGCATCCATTTTCAGCAGGCCGTGGTCGGACAAGGGTCAGGAAAGATAGAAGTAAAGGGCGTAGAGCAGGTCGACCGCCGGGCTTGACGTGTGCACGGTCACTTCCGGGGGCACCTGCAGCAGCTGCTCGGTGTAGTTGAAAATTACCGTTACTCCCGCCTCGACCAGGCCGTCCGCCACCTCCTGCGCCGCCGCCGACGGGACCGCCAGCACCCCGACCACGATCGCATCATTTTCCACCGCGCTCTCCAGCTCGGAGAAGTCCCGCACGGTCAGCGATCCCACCCGTCGACCGATCATCCCGGGATCGACGTCGAACAGCGAGACGATCCGGAAACCGTGGTCGGCGAAGATGTCCGAGTTGGCGATCGCCTGCCCGAGCTTGCCGGCTCCGAACAGGGCGATGTTGTGCTGGCCGGCGGTACGCATGATCTTCCGGATCTCCTCGATCAGATACTCGATCCGGTACCCGACCCCCCGCTTGCCGAACTTGCCGAAACCGGACAGATCACGGCGGATCTGGGTCGAGTTGATGTGGGTGTACTCGGAAAGCTCCTGGGAGGAGATCGTCTCCCGCTTCATCTTCCGGGCCTGGATCAGAACCTGGAGGTAACGGGAAAGCCTGGCCGCAACCCCGAGCGAGAGCCGCTCGCCCTCGGCCACGGCCAGCGGGTTGATCTCTTCCTGGTCTCTCCCCCTCGGGCTCATCGTTTTCAGCGTACCTTCCCCGACCCGAGTGCCTCCCGGACCGCCTCGGGTTCGAAATAGATCACGCAGATCTCGCGGCCCTCGACCTCGACCACCGGGATCCGCTCGAGATGAAGCCGATGCAGGTCGTCGTCGCTCTCGATGTCGATCACCTCCAGCTCCGTCCCCGGGAAATCGAGGAGAACCTCCTTCAGTTCAGCCAGGGCCTCGTCGCAGAGATGGCAGCCCTGCCGGGCCAGCATGCGGACCCGGACAGGATGGCCGGATCGGGCTGCCTCGTTCAAGCGGACCTTCCCGGGCTCGCCGGTCTCCGCCTGCCGGTGGAGAACGCGTCGTAGCCGAGATAACCCGGCCAGGCCAATGCTTCGGTGTGAATGGCAGCAGCCCCGATCATCGCGGCGTTGTCGGTGCAGAGTTCGGCCGGGACCAGTTTCAACTCAACCCCCTCCCGCTCGCAAACCGCTCGTACCGCTCTGCGGAGCGGACCGTTGGCCGCCACCCCGCCGCCAAGTGCGACCGCGGGCCAGGACTCGCCGCGAAGGGCCCGCCGGAGCTTGGCCACCAGCTGGTCGACCACCGCCGCCTGGAAACCGGCGGCCAGGTCGGCCCGCTGCCGGGCCAGCTGATCCTGATCGAGATCCCTCACCCGATAGACCAGGGCGGTCTTCAGCCCGCTGAAGCTGAAGTCGAGTCCGGGGTCACGGGACATCGCGACCGGAAACTGATGGCGCTCCGGGTCACCCCCGGCCGCCAGCCGCTCAAGCGCCGGACCCCCCGGGTAACCGAGCCCGAGCAGCCGGGCGGCCTTGTCGATCGCCTCCCCGGCGGCGTCGTCGAGCGTCTCGCCGAGCACCTCAAACCCCAGATGGTCACGCACCCCGGCCAGCAGGGTGTGGCCGCCGGAACAGATCAGGCAGAGGAAGGGTGGCTCGAGTGGATCGGGCTCGAGGAAATTGGCCGCGACATGTCCGTGGAGATGGTTGCTCGGGATCAGCGGCAGGCCCCGTGCGGCGGCGATCGCCTTCGCGGTGCTGAGCCCGACCAGTAGTGCGCCGATCAGTCCCGGGCCGGCGGTCACCGCCACCGAATCGATCGCCTCCAGGTCGGCGTCGGCTTCCGCCAGGGCGGCCCGAATCACCGGCTCGATCAACTCGAGATGGTGGCGGGATGCGACCTCCGGCACCACCCCGCCGTAGCGACCATGGGCATCCTGCGAGGAGATCACGTTGCTGAGAATCCGGTTCCCGTCCAGCACCGCAGCACAGGTGTCATCGCAGGACGTTTCGATCGCAAGCAGCGGCATCGGTCAACCTCGGGCCGGTTCGAGGCTTTCCGCCGGGACACCGGCCAACTCCGGATCCCCCCGCCACATCAGCAGGGCGTCCTCCCCGTTGTCCGGATAGTAAGAGGGTCGGCGGCCCCGCCCGACAAATCCGAAATTCCGGTACAGGGCAATGGCCGCCAGGTTGCTCGGCCTCACCTCGAGGGTCACCGGAATCCCGTCTCCGATCCGTTCAAGTACCGCGGAGAGCAGTCTCGAACCGATGCCCTGGCGACGTCCTGACGGCTCGACCGCGATCTTCATCAGATGCCAGGCACGGTCGTACCTGGTGGCAATCACACAGCCCACGATCCGTTCACCGTCGGCCGCAACCAGCGCAACCCCGGTCGGCCGGGACAGCTCCAGGGCCAGCATCGCAGCCGACCACGGGCTGGAGAAGGATCGCCGTTCGATCGACGCCACCGCCGGCAGGTCGACATGGGTCAACGCCCTGATCCGGCATGAGCCGGCCCCCGATCCGGGGATCGGCCGTTCATCCGGGAGTCCCGGACCGTCGGTCGCGTTCAAGCCAGACTTGGGCATCGGGGGCACGGAGGTAGATCGGTTCGAGTGATTTGTTGTCTTCGGACGGGGAAAGCCGGGAGCCGAGTTCGCACAGCGACCGACCCGAAAGCCGGTGGATCGGCGAATCCGGGGCCGGAACCTGAAACCCGGCCTGTTCAAGCCGCTCCCGAAATCGTACCGAGCCGGGACCGGCGATCAGCGGCGCTCGCGGCAGGCGGGTCGAGATCGCCTCGAGGCAGCGGATCAACCGTTCGGGGGAACAGACCAACGGAGGTTCCAGCTCTCGCCCGTCCGGATCGTGGAGGGCGGCGAAGACCTCACCGCGACGGGCGTCGAGCACCGCCATGACGGGACCCTCCTCGGACGCCTGCCGGGCTGCCCCCCGGGCCAGGGCAGCGAGAGTCGGGACTGCGACCACGGGTACGTCGGTGGCAAGGACCAGGCCCCGCGCCGTGGCGATCCCGATCCTGATCCCGGTGAACGTACCGGGACCCACTCCGACCGCGAGTCGCTCCACCCCGCCCCAGCCACCGGCAGCCACCACCCCGTCGGCCACCGACCGAAGCAGCGTCTCGCTGTGCCGGGGCCGACCGGAACCGTCCGGCCCCACCCGCCGCTCGAACTCGGACCGGTCGCCGTTGATCACTCCGACGACCGTGTCGTCGGTCGCGGTGTCAATTCCGAGGACTCTCACCGCGGGTCCCGGTAAGGTGATGCGCCCATTCCCTTTGACAGAACTGGAGTCGCGCAGGTGATCGGAAAGAGATTCCCCATAGCAGTAGCAATTCTCGCAACGCTCGCGATCGGCGGGTCGGTGGCCGGATGCGGATCCGATTCAACCAGTCCGGGTGACCTCCAGAAGCAGGCCAACGACGCGATCAACCAGGCCAAGGATGAGGTGAACAAGGCCGGCGAGCAGGCCCAGAAGCAGACCCAGCAGGCGATCGACAGTGGCGTCGGTGGAGAACAGGCCCAGAAGGCGCTCGAGGACGCCCAGAAGCAGCTTGAACAGGCCCAGGGAGAGGCCAACAAGCAGCTCGACCAGGCCCAGCAGGCGGCCGGCGGCAACTAGAACCCGTCAACTGCTTTCCAAAGCGGGGAGAGCCGGGCCGAGAAACCGGCTCTCCTCGTCACGGTGCCCGATTCTCACCTCGATCAGCCGGTCGGCGAGGCCGGCCAGCCAGTGCTCCCTGCCTTCCGCCCACTCGACGAAGGTGATGCGATCCCGCCCGAAGTACCCGGTGAGCAGCCCGGGATCCTCCTCCTCGATATCCCCCAGCCGATGCAGGTCGAGGTGGGCGAAGGCCTCGACTCCGTCCGGCACCACGGTGCTCCCGGCCATGGCCGGATAGATCCGGCCGACCGTAAAGGTGGGCGAAGGGATCGGCCCCTCGACACCGAGTTGACGCAGGGCAGCCCGGATCATGGTGGACTTGCCGGCCCCGACCTCGCCCCGGAGCATGACCACGTCCCCTGCCCTGAGCCGGCGAGCGAGATCTGCCCCCTCCCGCTCCATCGCGGCCGGACCACGCACCACCCGATCGGCTTCCGGAAACTCCACGGTGGCAGCCTATAATCCGTCGGTGGAGATTCTGCGGACCCCGGCCGGAATTCACGATTGGCGGGACTCGATCCGGGCCCGTTCCCTGAAGGTCGGGCTGGTGCCTACGATGGGATCGCTGCACGCCGGCCACGTGTCGCTACTCGAAGCGGCCCGCCGGGACTGCGACCGGGTGGTCATGAGTCTGTTCGTCAATCCGACCCAGTTCGCTTCCGGGGATGACCTCGCGACCTACCCCCGCGACGAGGCGCGGGACTTCAGGATCGCCGCCGATGCCGGGGTCGACCTGGTCTACTGTCCGGCCCCCGAAGTGATCTATCCGGAGGGGTTCTCGACCACGGTCCGGGTGAGCGGGTTGTCCGAACTGCTCGAGGGCCGGGAGGGAAGCCGCGGTCCCACACATTTCACCGGCGTCACCACCGTGGTGGCCAAGCTGCTCAACGCGATTGATCCCGACCGGGCCTATTTCGGACAGAAGGACGCCCAGCAGGCAGCGGTGATCCGGCGCATGGTCGCCGATCTCGAGTACCGCCAGGAGATCGTGGTTCTACCCACGGTCCGTGAACCGGACGGTCTGGCGATGAGTTCCCGAAACGTTCACCTCGACCCGGCCGAGCGTAGCCTCGCAGCAGAGATCCCGGCCGCCCTCGAAATCGTCAGGGCCGGGGCTGCGGGCGGGGATCTCCCGGCCGCGATGGCGGCCGCACGCTACCGCCTGGCGGAAGCCGGGATCGAACCGGAGTATCTTGAAGTCCGGGACGCAGAAACCCTCGAACCGGTCGAACCGGACGGAAGCCGACCAGTGCTGGTCGCCGTCGCGGCCCGAATCGGGAGCACCCGTCTGATCGACAACATCGTGATCAAACCCGAACCACAGCCGAACCAAACCGCGAGGAGCAATCGATGAGCTCTGGCAGCCGACCCGAACCGACCAAGAAGCCTTCCCGCAAGCCGATGACCATTCCCGGCCTGGCCACAATGAAGACGGCCGGCGAGGCGATCGCGATGATCACGGCCTACGACTACCCCTCCGCCCTGGTGGCCGAGGAGGCCGGGGTAGACGTCGTCCTGGTCGGTGACTCCGCCGCAAACTGCGTCCTCGGCTACGACAGCACCGTTCCGGTCGGCATGGACGAGATGATCATGCTGGCCAAGGCGGTCCGGCGGGGCCTCACCACCCCGCTGCTGGTTGGCGATCTGCCCTTCGGTTCCTACGAGGCGACCGATCAGCTGGCGGTCGCCTCGGCTCAGCGCCTGGTCAAGGAGGCTGGATGTGACGCGGTCAAGCTCGAAGGTGGTGGCAGCTCGGCCGACCGGGCCCGGGCGATCGTGCGGGCCGGAATCCCGGTGATGGGCCATATCGGCCTGACCCCTCAGACCGCGACCGCACTTGGTGGCCTCAAGGCCCAGGGCCGGACTGCCGAGCGGGCAGTCAAGCTGGCCGAGGACGCGGTCGCCCTTGAGCGGGCAGGCTGCTTCTCGATCGTGATCGAGGCCGTCCCGGAGGCGGTGACCGAACTGATCGTGGATCGCCTTGGCGTGCCGACGATCGGGATCGGGGCCGGCAACGCCACCGCCGGGCAGGTACTGGTGCTCCACGACCTCGCCGGAATCAACCAGGGCAAACTGGCCAAGTTCGTTCAGCGTTTCGCCGACGTCCACGGAGAGATGCTGCGCGGTGTCTCGGGCTACGTCGCGGCCGTTCGCGATCGCTCCTTCCCGGCCCCGGAACACGTATACAGCGTGGAACCCACCGAGCTGGAGGGACTCAGGAACCGTCTCGGTGAGGAGGTCAGCGAGCCCTCTTCATCCTGGGACTGGGAACCCTTCTCCCAGTAACGGGCGGGCGGTCCGCAGGAACCACCAGAGCGGCGTCTGCGGCGTCATCGACCTCACGGGTTTGCTCACGTACCGAAGTACGTTCGCTGCCCCCGTTCAGTCGATTCCTTGCATCCATCCACTCTGGAGGCCCCTGCGAGCCACCCGCCTGTTGAACCGTTCGCTGGGGAAACCATCGAAGTAGCGGCGTCTGCGGCGTCATCGACCTCACGGGTTTGCTCACGTACCGAAGTACGTTCGCTGCTCCCGCTCGGTCGATTCCTTGCATCCATCCGCTCTGGAGGCCCCTGCGAGCCACCCGCCTGTTGAACCGTTCGCTGGGGAAACCATCGAAGTAGCGGCGTCTGCGGCGTCATCGACCTCACGGGTTTGCTCACGTACCGAAGTACGTTCGCTGCCCCCGTTCGGTCGATTCCTTGCCTCCATCCACTCTGGAGACCCCTGCGGGGGCGCCCGCGAGTCTCCCGTGAACCGTTCTGGAGCCGATTTTGGCGGTATGGCCGCCACTTTCGGCTCCAGAACGGGTGGGGGTGGTGGCCTTGGCTCTGTCGGGAGTGGCGCGGCAGGGTGACGGAGAGCGCGGCTGCCACGGCCCGGCTCGCCTCGAAGATTTCGACCCCGGCGGGCCGACTTCAGCTCAAGGCTGGCTTGAACTTGATTTCGCGGATCACCCTGGCCGGGGAACCGGCGGCGATCACCCCGGGTGGCAGATCGGTGGTCACGACCGAGTTGGAGCCGATCACGCAGCGATCCCCGACGGTTACCCCACCGGTGACCACGCAGTGCACCCCGAACCAGCAGTTGGACCCGATCCGCACCGGACCCTTGCTGGTGAAACCCTGCCAGGTGACCGGCAGGTCGGGGTCGTCGAACCGGTGTGACGCATCACCGACAAAACAGCCGTTGGCGAACATGGTGTGCTCGCCGATCTCGATCCGTTCCTGGGCGGCCAGCATCACGTTGCGATTGAGATAGACCCCGGCTCCGATCTCGATCCTCGCCTCCGGCCCCATGGTGATCCAGCAACCCGGCTCGAGATGAGCGCCCGGTCCGATCTCCAACCGCCCGGAAAGCAGCCCCTCGAGGATCTCCCCTTCAACCGGATGTCTGGCGTAGGCGCCCCGACGGGCCAGCTCGCGGTTCAGGCGCAGCCGGTTGAGCGGACGATGCGCCCGTTCGTACCAGCGTCGCTTGCGCCACCAGTTGAGCCAGCCCCGCTGGTCGAAATCTCGGTTTCCGCCGCCGGTCATCCCGGGACAGCTTCGCAGAGTCGGGATAAGGTCCGGACATGACGGAGAAGGTGGACGAATGAGGTTCTGGCGAAAGAAGGCAGGCGAGCGGGAAGCGGTGCCGCCATCGCCCGGCGATGATCACGGGGAGGAACCGGCCGCCAGTCCGAGCGAGCCGGCTCCCGAGACTGCGATCGAGTCGACCCCTGAGTCGAGTGAAACGTCCACTTCCGAACCCGGGACTGAAAAACCTGCACCCGACCGGACGGTGGGCCCCGACCGGGAAGCAGTGACCGCCGAGGCTGAACCCGCCGTCGCCCCGCCAACCGGAAAGGAGGTGAAGCACGGCCGGGCTGCTCCCGTCCAACCGCGACCGAAGCAGCCGCCGACCCGCTCGACCCTGCCGCCCAGTTCACCGTTGGCACCACGCCGCGACGGCCCCCTCGTCGGTGGCATCGATCTCGGCGGGACCAAGATTGCCGCCGCGATCATCGGCCCCGATCATGAGATCCTCACCTACCGGCGCCGACCGACTCCCGACCGTGGCGGTCCCGCCGACGTGGTCCGGGCGATGGCCGTGACGATCCAGGAGGCGGCCGAGGATGCCGGAATAGAGGCACACCGCCTGCGTGCGGTCGGGGTCGGGGCGCCCGGCTCGGTCGATCCGCACAGCGGGGCCGTGTCCGGGGCCGGCAACCTGCCGGGCTGGACCGGCCGCTTCCAGCTGGCGATGGCCCTGCGAGATGCGATCGGGACCCCGGTTTCGGTCGGTAACGACGTCCAGGTTGCGACCCGGGCCGAGTACCAGCTCGGGGCGGGCTCCGGGTTCAACAGTCTGCTCGGCGTGTTCTGGGGCACCGGAGTCGGCGGAGGCCTGATCCTGAACGGTGAGCCGTGGCTCGGGCGCGGTCGGGCCGGGGAGATCGGTCACACCCTGGTTCGCCGCCGCGGAGCCCGCGGAATCAACGCCCCGAACGGGACCGTCGAGGCCTACGCCGGACGGCGGGCGATGGAGGAGAAGGCCCGGCGGGAAGTGAAGAAGGGCCGCAAGACCCGCCTGTTCAAGATCATGAAGAAGCACGAGAAGGACCACCTGACCAGCGCGGTCTGGCAGCGGGCCCTGGAACAGGAAGACGAACTGGCGATCGACCTGCTGAACCGGGCGGTCCGGGCGCTTTCAGCCGGAATCGCTTCCGCGATCAACCTGCTGGACGTCGAGGCAGTGGTCATCGGCGGTGGTCTCGGAACGAGATTCGCCGACACCCTGGTCCCGGAGATCTTCGAAGGCATGACCCCCTACCTGCTGAACCCGGAGAATCCGCCCGCGGCCAGAACCGCCTCTCTCGGTGACAACTCGGGGGTTCTCGGGGCATCTCTGCTGGTGCCCTGAGGATTCAATTCAAAGCACCCCATCGGGTCGACTTGACTTGAGCCGACCGCTCCGGTTATTTTCGAGACTCTGGAATGACGGGGTCGGCTGAACGGGCGGACAGCCACCGTTGTGCTTCTCAAACCACGATCCGGCCGGCAAGGGGAACAATGTCGAGAGTCCGGAAGCATCTTTCGCCCGCCACCGTACTGGCCGCGATCGCGGTCTTTTTCGCGTTGGCCGGCGGGGCCTTCGCGCTGGGCAGGAACAGCGTCGGCACCAAACAGTTGAAGAAGAACGCGGTGACCACCTCGAAGATCAAGAAGGGCGCGGTCAACAACGCCAAGATCCGCAAGGGCGCGGTCTCCAATGCGAAGCTGGCAGCGAATTCGGTTTCGACCACCAAGATCAGGGATGGAGCGGTGACCGGAGCGAAGGTGAAGGTCGAGACGCTCGGGCCGGTACCGAAGGTGCAGGGGCACAGCACCTTCCCCCAGACCAGGATTGTGGCGACCGACGGGGCCGATCTGAATGCCGCCCGGACGGCCGCCCCGGAGGTGCCGCTCTTCACGGTCGGGCCGATAACGATCTACGCCAAGTGCTACACCAACACAGCCACAACCCGGACCTACGCCTCCTTCTTCATCAAGTCCACGGTGGACGGGGTGATCTTCGACTCCGACGAAGATGACCTGGCCGGCAATCCGTTTCTGACCCCGGCAACCCCGGAGACCGACCGTCAGCTCATGTACACGTACGCAGATGCGAACTCGGCCGAGGTCTACTTCGAGCATTCCAATGAGACCGTGGCGATGCTCCCCGACGGCAGCTCGTTCGAAGCGCGCCATTCACTGGCGGCCAAGAACGGGACCCTGCCCGGCGGAAACGGGCTCTACGGAGACGGCAACGTCTGCCTGGTCACCGGTGACCTGACCGAGTACCGCTAGAACCCGACGGCCCCAGTCAGTAGCGAAACAGTCTAAATCTGACCGGGTTTAGGCTGTTTCGCTATTCTTGCTTCATGAGCCAGATTTTCAGCTTTCCCAATCCGGTCAACGAGAAGGCCGCCCGCGTGGTTGCCGGCGGGGTCGTCCTGATCTCGCTGCTCGGCCTGGCTACCGGTTGGATGTGGCTGCTGGCGGTGCTCGCGGTCGGTTTCTGGCTGAGAGTCGCTTCCGGGCCCCGGTTCAGCCCGCTGGGACTGCTGGCCACCAAGGTGATCTCGCCCCGGCTCGGAGAACCGAAACGGGTTCCGGGTCCGCCGAAGCGCTTCGCCCAGACGATCGGTGCGGTCACCACCACCGTCGGGGCCATTCTCGCGCTCGGTTTCGGACTGGATGCAGCCGGCTACGTGGTCTTCGGCATCATGGCCCTGTTCGCCGCGATGGAGTCAATCTTTGCCTTCTGCGTCGGCTGCCAGATCTTTGCCCTGCTGATGCGGGCCGGGATCATTCCCGGCGAGGTCTGCGAGGCCTGCGCCGACATCAGCCTGCGCCGGGCCTGATCCAGGCTCACAGACTCAGGGTTTCAGGGCAAGTTTTCGCCCGGGACTCTCGGCCTGTGAACGCCAGGCCCCGGCTGCTTCATCGAGTGGTCTGACCTCGGTTTCGAGCTTGAGGTTTCCGGTGGTGGCGTGTTCGCACATCAGCCGGAAGACCCGGGCCCGTTCCTCTTCCGGGGCCCAGAAGTTGCGGTGGCCGAGGATCGAGTAGTCGCCGCCGCGGAGAGTGCCGGCGGTGATATCCGCGGACTTCGCGGCCGAGTTGCCGACCTGGATCAGCCGACCGTGGGGCTTCATCGCCCGGATCGCGGCCACGGCGGGCTTGCCCCAGAGCATGTCCAGCACCAGGTCCGCCCCTCCCCCGGTCGCCTTCTGAATGGCCGCGGTCAGGTCCGCTTCCTCGGTCGAGACGGCCTCGTCCGCGCCGAGATCGACCGCCAGCTCGAGTCCGGAACGGCTGCGGGCGACGGCGACCACCCGGCCCGCGCCCAACAGTCGGGCGGCCTGCACGGCCACCTGGCCGACCGCGCCGCTGGCCCCGAGGACGACCACCGTCTCACCGGGCCGGATGCCGCCTCGCCACTCGAGGCCGAGCCAGGCGGCGGTGCCGGCGATGCCGAAACCGATCGCCTGTTCCGGGGAAGTGCCGTCAGGAAGCTCCACCCCGTGTCCGGCCGGGATCACGGCCCGCTCGGCCATCGACCCCGTGGGGAAGAGGACCTCGTCGAACCAGACGATCCGGCCGTCACCGGTTCGGGCGATCCCTTCGCGACCGGTCGTGTAGGGCAGCGGCGGGGCCCCGGCGTCGAACTTGCCGGAGGCGATCGCCAGATCAACCGGGTTGATCCCGGCGAGGATCACCTCGACCACGGCACCACCGTCGACCGGCTCGGGGGCCGGAATCGACTCGATCCGAGGCGGTTCACCGTACTCGCGGATCAGCGCTGCCCTGATCATCTCTTCGGCCAATTCAGGCTCCCTTCCGTCTGTCCTTGTTTTCGGATTGATTCGTCCGGGATCTGGTCGTCCGGTACCCGGATGCCAGCCGGATCACGTGGCGGCCGGTTCCAGCGAGACCGGTTCAAGGATCTCCCTGAGGAATCGCCCGGTGTGTGAATCGTTGACTGCCGCAACCTCCTCGGGCGTCCCGGTCGCGACCACCCGGCCGCCGCCATCGCCGCCTTCCGGCCCGAGATCGATCACCTGGTCGGCGCTCTTGATCACGTCGAGGTCGTGTTCGATCACGACCACCGTGTTGCCGGCCTCGACCAGCCGGTCGAGCACCTCGAGCAACCGCCGGACGTCACCGAAGTGAAGGCCGGTGGTCGGCTCGTCGAGGATGTAGAGGGTGTTGCCGGTGGCGACCCGGGAGAGTTCGCTGGCCAGCTTGATCCGCTGGGCTTCGCCACCGGAAAGGGTGGTCGCCGGCTGACCCAGCCGAACGTAGCCGAGGCCTACGTCGTTCAGGGTTGCGAGGCGCCGGGACACCTTGGGGATCGCTTCGAAGAACTCGCAGGCCTCCTCGACCGACATCTCGAGCACGTCGGCGATCGACCTGCCCTTGAATCGCACTTCGAGCGTCTCCCGGTTGTAACGGCGACCGTGACACTGCTCGCAGGGTACGTACACGTCCGGCAGGAAGTGCATCTCGATCTTGATCTGGCCGTCGCCCTTGCAGACCTCGCAGCGTCCGCCCTTCACGTTGAAGCTGAACCGGCCCGGCTTGTAGCCGCGGGCCCGCGCTTCCTGGGTGGCGGTGAAGAGCTGCCGGATGTGATCGAAGACCCCGGTGTAGGTGGCCGGATTGGACCGGGGCGTCCGCCCGATCGGGGACTGGTCGATGTTGATGATCTTGTCGATCTTTTCGATGCCGTCGATCCGGTCGTGCGGTCCGGGACGCAGCTTCGCCTTGTGCAGCCGGTTGGCGACCGCCGGGTAGAGGGTCTCGTTCACCAGGGTCGACTTGCCCGAACCGGAGACCCCGGTGACGCAGGTCAGGGTGCGCAGCGGAAACTCGACCTCGATTCCCTGGAGATTGTGCTGACGGGCACCGTGAACGGTCAGGGTGTCGCTGAACTTCCGACGCTGGTCCGACACCGGTATCTGCTCGATTCCCGCGAGGTAACGCCCGGTCAGGGAGCCGGGGTCCGCCTCGACCTCCTGCGGGGTGCCCGCGGCGACCACCTCGCCCCCGTGTTCGCCCGCGCCGGGTCCGAGATCCACCAGGTAGTCGGCGGCCCGCATGGTCCCCTCGTCGTGTTCGACCACGATCACGGTGTTGCCGAGGTCCCGGAGCCGCTCCAGGGTGCCGATCAGTTTTTCGTTGTCGCGCTGATGAAGACCGATCGAGGGTTCGTCCAGCACGTACATCACCCCGACCAGGCTGGAACCGATCTGGGTGGCCAGCCGGATCCGCTGGGCCTCCCCGCCGGAGAGGCTGCGGGCGGAACGGGCCAGGTTCAGGTAGCCGATCCCGACGTTGACCAGGAAGGAGAGCCGTTCGGCCACCTCCTTGACGATCAGTCGGGCGATCGCCCGTTCGGTCGGGTTCAGATCGAGGTCTTCCACCCAGTCCCGGGCGGCGGTCGCCGAGAGTTCCGTGAACTGGTGGATCGAGAGTCCACCGACGGTCACCGCGAGACTGGTCGGCTTGAGCCTGGCGCCGTGGCAGGACGGGCAGGGCTGCTCCGCCATGTACTCCTCGATCCGTTCCCGGACCGCTTCGGACTCCGACTCCTCGTATCGGCGCTCGAGGTTGTTGAGCAGGCCCTCGTACTTGACCTGGTAGCTGCGGCTGCGACCGGCCCGGCTCTTGGTGCGGACGGTGTGCCTTTCCTCACCGGTGCCGTAGAGAAACACCTCGCGTTCGGCCTCGGTCAGTTCCTGCCAGGGAAGGTCGATGTCGATTCCGTAGGTCTTCGCGACCGCCTTGTTCAGCCGACGCCAGTAGCCGGAGTAGCCGGTTCGCCAGGGCTGGATTGCCCCGTCGGCGACCGAAAGGGTCGGGTCGGGCACCACCAGGTCGGGGTCGATCACCCGCTTGAAGCCGAGCCCGGTACAGGCCGGACAGGCGCCGTGCGGCGCGTTGAAGGAGAAGATCCGGGGCTCCAGCTCCGGCATCGAGGTGCCACATTTCAGGCAGGCGAAGCTCTCGGAAAAGGTCATCCGTTCGCCGTCGATCACCTCGACCTCGACCAGCCCCTCGGCCAGCCCGGCGGCCGCCTCGACCGACTCCGAGAGCCGCCTCCTCAGATCTGCCTTCATGATCAGACGGTCGACCACCACCGAGATGTCGTGCTTGTACTTCTTGTCGAGGACGATCTCCTCGTCCAGCATCCGCATCTCACCGTCCACCTCGACCCGCGAGTAACCCTCGGCCCGCATCCGATCGAAAAGCTTGCCGTACTCGCCCTTGCGGCCCCGGACCACCGGAGCCAGCACCATGAACCGGCTGCCGTCATCCAGGGTCATCAACTGGTCGGTGATCTGCTCCTGGGTCTGGCCGGTGATCTCGGCCCCGCACTTCGGGCAGTGCGGCTTGCCGATCCGGGCCCAGAGCAGGCGCAGATAGTCGTAGATCTCGGTCACCGTGCCGACCGTCGAACGCGGGTTTCGGGAGGTGGTCTTCTGGTCGATCGAGATCGCCGGCGAGAGCCCCTCGATCGAGTCCACATCCGGCTTCTCCATCAGGCCGAGAAACTGGCGGGCGTAGGCGGAGAGCGACTCCACGTAGCGGCGCTGGCCCTCGGCGTAAATCGTGTCGAAGGCAAGGCTCGACTTGCCCGATCCGGAGAGTCCGGTGACCACGATCATCGCGTCCCGGGGCAGGTCGAGATCGATTCCCTTGAGGTTGTGCTCCCGGGCACCGGTGATGACGATTCGCTGTGACCTGCTCACCCGGAGGATTCTATTGAACCCTGCGCCGAAGCGAACAGACGTTCGCTTCAGGGCGACGCATCCATTCCGGTTCCAGCGGGTTACATTTCCATGGTGCCCTCGGCGACCTTCAGAGCAACGCTGACTGCCGCAACGGTTGCGGTTGTGGCGCTACTCGGTGCCGGACCGGCTGCGGCGAAGACGCTCTGGGTTGATCCGTCGGGCGGCCGGGACGCCGGGCCCGGCACCCGGGCGAAGCCGCTGGCCACCCTGACCGAAGCCTGGAACCGTCTCCCCGCCGTACCCCGAAAACCGGCGAGGATTGAACTCAGGGCCGGCGATTATCGAGGCCGGACCCCGGTCTACTGGGAGCGCCAGCCCGGTCGGAACGGTTCACCGATCCTGATCCGCTCGGCCGACGGACGGGGCCGGGCCCGGCTGCCTGCGGTGAACCTGTTCGGGGTCTCGAATCTCGAGTTCCGCGGGGTCTCCTTCAGCGACGGAGGTGATGTGATCCACTGCGAACGGTGTAACGGGTTCACCCTGCGGGGAGTGACCGCCACCGGCCGTGACGCACAGGAGACGGTCAAGGTGAACCAGAGCCGCCGGGTGAGGATCTTCGGCAGCAGGATCGGCGGGGCCGGCGACAATGCGATCGATTTCGTTGCGGTGAACAGGGGCCGGATCAGGGGCAACGTGGTTTACGGAGCGGGCGACTGGTGCGCCTACGCCAAGGGCGGCTCGGTTGACATCAGGGTGACCGGCAACCTGTTCACCCGCTGCGGTACCGGCGGCTTCACGGCCGGTCAGGGCACCGGATTCCAGTTCATGACCAGGCCCTGGATCACCTACGAGGCAACCGGAGTGGTCATCCGGGGAAACACGGTCACCGAGACCGAGGGCGCCGCCTTCGCGGTGCAGGGCGGCTTCAACGTGCTGGTCGCGAACAACGTCGCCCGCCGGGTGGGTCGGCGCTCCCACGTGCTTGAGGCGCTTTACGGGAGCCGCAGCTGCGACGGGCGCCCCGGGGATCCCCTCCGATGGAAATGTGACCGCAACCTGTCCGAGCGGGGCTGGGGCACCACCGGGGTGAGCGACGGGACCAACGACGTCCGGATCCCGAACCGGCACGTCTACTTCGTGTCCAACGTGGTCTACAACCCTGCCCCCTACCGTTCACGGTGGCAGCAGCTCGAGGTTCCCGGGCCGGTCGGCATCCAGCCGGGGACGAACGTGCCGGCCGGTGCCTCCGCGGCATCCGATCTCAGGTTCCTCGGCAATGTCGTCTGGAACGGACCCCACAACATGGCGCTCGGGGCCGACGGCTGCCGCCCCTCCAACCGGACCTGCAACGCAGGGCAGCTGCGTCGCCAGAACATGTTCAACCGCCGAAGGCCGGCGCTCCGCAAGCGAGGACGGCTGCTGCTGAAGTCGGGCTGGACCCGTGCCTGGCATCCGTACCGCATCCCTTCCGCGAGATGGTCCGATCTGCCAGCAGGATCCCGGCCCTGGACCACCTGGCCGAAGTAAACCTGTAAACCCCGTGGTCTTTCGGAGAATCAGCCCAGCCGGGTGAGGACGTCGTCCAGCAGGGTTTCGGTGTCACCCAGTCGGTACTCGGATTCGAGACGAGCCCGGATCGTCTCCCGATCGGCGCCCTCGAGGGCGAGCGCGCTCGCCGTCAACCGGGCGGCAACTTCCTGGTCGTCACGTGCTGGTCCGGCCGCCCCTTCCACCTCGGAACGGTTTTCGGGCTGCCGGGGTGGTTCCGACGGCTGGTGACCGGAACCGGCCGAACCAAACCGGGCTGCCGCGTGATGGCCGTCCTCCGGGAAGACGCCATGGCGAGCCGCCCGACCACGGGGTGGTCCGGTGCGGGTGAACGGAACCGGGTGAGAGCCGGTTGCGGGCTCGTCCGGAGAGATCATCCCGATCCGGTGCCGCAGGGCCTCCCGCTCGACCTCGAGCGCGGCGATCATCGATTCCAGCGCGGCCACGTGGGCGGCGACCGCCGCAAGGTGAGCGCTCACCGAGGCGCGGTCGAACCCTGCTTCACCCTCGGCCGGGGGAAAATCATCACGAACAAGCTGCTCTCGCTCCATGAACCCAGCGTAGCGAAGGCAGTTCACCGGGCCATCGGACTGGCAGTCGCCCTGGGGTCATGTCGGTGATCGGCAGGGGTCAGCGCCAGTAGCCCCGGATCCAGCGTCCCTTGATCCAGCGCTTCTTGCCGGCAACCCGCTTGATGTGACCTTTCACCCAGCGACCCTTCACCCAGGTCGGTCGGGCTGGCCGCATCACGATCTCGTGCCGACCTTTCGGCACCTTCACGTAGATCCGGAAACCGCGGATCCCGACCCGGTCCGTCCTGAACGCCTTCGCGATCAGGGTCGGCCGTACCCTCCGGCCGTCGATGGTGACCCGGATCAGCGGCTGGGTCTGAAGCGTTTCTCCGCCGCGGTGTACGACCGTGCCCGACCAGAGCCGGGCGAGGCCGCCCCTGCCCCTGGCGACAGTCGTCAACCGACCGTCACTCAGTCCGGTCGAGACGATCCGTCCGGGGATCCGGTCGGCATGGGGCCGCGAAAGCATCTGGGCCCGCATCGAGTCGTCCCGCAGGCTGCCGTCCTCGTTGACCGTTTGCCAGTTGTAAAAGCCGGCCTTCTGCTTCCACATCCAGAAAGCACTGCCGGTCCGGAACTCGTCCTGGAGATCGAGCTTCAGTGATCGCATCGACTCGGCCTTCTCGTCGCTCCCCCCGCCCCACTCTCCGTCCACGAAGGGGGCGTCGTACTTCCCGGCTTCGCTGATCGCCGCCTCGTAGGAGGCCCGGAGGGCCTCCGGTCCGCCGTCATTGAAGGTGCCGGTGTAAATGTGCGGTGCGTAGACCAGGTTGCCGTCGCTGGAGAACTTTTCCGGCTTGCCGATGTCGAAATCCAGCGTGTCGCGCAGAATGTTCGGGCCGAACCAGATCATTCGCTTCTCGCCCGCCTTGCGCAGACCGTCGATCATCCGGTTGTTGAAGGGCCAGAGCTGCTGCCGTTCGAAGACCGGCGAACCGGCCGAACCCGCGGTCGGCTCGTTCATGATCTCCAGGCCGAGCAGCCCACTGTGGCCACGCAGGTAGCGGGACACCCTGACCATCGCTTCAAGGTAGTGCGTCTGGAGCGGCTTGCCGGCGATCACGTCGTTGTTCCAGAAATGGTCGTAGGCAGCGATCGAGCACGGTGAGGTGAAGAAGGCGCCGTAGGTGCATTCCTTTCCGTCCGTCTCGGTGGCCCAGTCGGGGGCACCATCTGCCTCGTCCGGTGGTCTCAGGTTCCGGTTGTAGCGATCCTGGTGGAAGTCGACCAGCACACTCAATCCCTCCGCCTCGGCCCAATTGACGATCTGTTCGATCTGCTTCAGGTAGGAAGCGGAGAACCGGTCGGGCTGCGGCTCGAGCAGGCTCCAGTTGATCGGCAGGCGCAGAAAGTTGAAACCGAGCGCCGCCATCTCGGCCAGGTCATCCCGGCGCAGCGGCACGGTCTGCTGGAAGTTGGCCGGGTACTCGACCAGCGAGTTGCTGTTGATGCCACGGAGCAACATCTCCCGGCCCTGAGCATCGGCGATGTATGCCCGCTCGCCCGACCGGGCGACCTGGGGCGAGCCGGGCACGGCAGCCAAAGCCGTCGCCTGGAACATGAACATCATCGAGAGGACCGCCAGCGCCACGGTGGCGAGGATCGACCTGCTGCAGATAGTCACGCTTCTGAAACCGGCAGGAACCGGTCGAGTTGCAGTCTCAGGCACCGGCCTTCATCCCTTCGAGGTCGCGTTTCAACTCCCGGATTTCGTCCCGCAGCCGGGCGGCCTGCTCGAAGCGAAGCTCCTCGGCGGCCGCGTTCATCTCCTCCTCGAGGATGCCGATCTGGCGGGCCAGACCGTCCGGCCCCTCGAACTCATCTCCGTCCGAGCGGCGACGACGGCGGGCCGGGGCACGGTCCTCGATCGTGAGCAGGCTGTCTCCCGCCGCCACACCCTTGACGATCGTGGTCGGGGTGACCCCGTGCTCGAGGTTGTACTCAAGCTGAATCTCGCGGCGACGATCGGTTTCCGAGAGCGCCGCCTTCATAGCCTTGGTCTCCCGGTCGGCATACATCAGCACCCGGCCGTCGACGTTGCGGGCGGCACGGCCGATGGTCTGGATCAGGCTGGTCTCACCGCGGAGGAAGCCCTCCTTGTCGGCATCGAGGATCGCGACCAGCGCAACCTCCGGCATGTCGAGGCCCTCCCGGAGCAGGTTCACCCCGACCAGCACGTCGTACTCGCCCAGCCGGAGCTCCCGCACGATCTGGACCCGTTCCAGGGTGTCGATATCCGAATGCAGGTAGCGCACCTTGATTCCGTGTTCGAGCAGGTAGTTGGTCAGGTCCTCGGCCATCTTCTTGGTCAGGGTGGTGACCAGGGTGCGCTGGCCGCGTTCGGTGGTGGCCCGGACCTCGTTCATCAGGTCGTCGATCTGGTTGACCGTGGGCCGAACGTCGATCTCGGGATCGACGATCCCGGTCGGACGCACGATCTGTTCGACCACCCGGCTCGACCCGGTTCGTTCGAACTCGCCCGGGGTGGCCGAAACCAGGACCAGCTGATTCATCCGCTCCATGAACTCCTCGAACTTGAGTGGCCGATTGTCGATCGCCGAGGGCAGCCGGAAGCCGTAATCGACCAGGGTCTGCTTGCGGGAGCGGTCACCGAGATACATGCCGCCGATCTGCGGGATGGTCTGATGCGACTCGTCCACGAAACAGATGAAGTCATCCGGGAAGTAGTCGATCAGGGTGTGCGGCGGGCTGCCTGCCGGACGGCCCTCGAACGGTCGGGAGTAGTTCTCGATCCCGGAGGTGAAGCCGGTCTCGCGGATCATCTCGAGGTCGTACAGGGTGCGCTGCCGGAGCCGATGGGCCTCCAGTTCCTTGCCTTCGCTTTCCAGTTCCTCGAGCCGCTGGTCGAGTTCCTCGCGAATCGCGTCCAGGGCCCGTTCGACCTCGCCCTCCTCGGTTACGTAGTGGGTGGCCGGCCAGATCGAGACGTGCTCAACCGTGTCGAGGATCTCCCCGGTCAGCGGGTCGAAGTGCTGGATCGACTCGATCTCGTCGCCGAACAGGGCGATCCGGAAGGCGGTCTCGGCGTAGGAAGGCATGATCTCGAGGACCTCGCCCCGCACCCGGAAGGCGCCGCGGGAGAGCACCGCATCGTTGCGCTGGTACTGAAGCCGGACCAGTTTCCGGAGGACCTCGTCCCGGTCGATCCACTCCCCGGTCTTGAAAAGCTGCATCTGGCGGGCGTAAAGGGTGGGCGAACCGATCCCGTAGATGCAGGAGACCGAGGCGACGATGATCACGTCCCGCCGGGCCAGCAGCGAGGCGGTGGCAGCATGGCGGAGCCGATCGATCTCGTCGTTGATCGAGGAGTCCTTCTCGATGTAGAGATCCTGGGCCGGGACGTAGGCCTCGGGCTGGTAGTAGTCGTAGTAGGAGACGAAGTACTCGACCGCGGCCTCCGGGAAGAACTCGCGGAACTCGTTGGTGAGCTGGGCGGCGAGGGTCTTGTTATGAGCCATGACCAGGGCCGGTCGCTGGGCCTCGGCGATCACCCCGGCCATGGTGAAGGTCTTGCCGGTGCCGGTCGCTCCCAGCAAGGTCTGGATCTTCTCCCCGGCCTCAAGGCCGTCCGACAGCGAACGGATCGCCGCCGGCTGGTCGGCGAGCGGGGTGAAGGCAGGGTTCAGCTTGAACTCGGACACCGGGTCAGGGTAGCGCCCCGGGCAACCACGGTCAGGGCTTGATCAGGTCGTTGAGACCCTTTTCGACCTGATCGCTCAGGTCCGGAGGAAGTGCCTGCTGCACGTCCTCCGGGAGTTCCTGCTTCAGGCGGTCGGTCAGCTCGCCGCCGAGCCTCCCCGGGATCTCTTCCGGTTTCAGGCTGCTGCCGGTGCCGTCCGGGTTGCCGCCGGAACCACCCGGTTCGCTCCCGGTCGGACCGAGCAGATCGAGCGCCCCGCCAAGCGCCCCTCCGGCTCCGCCGAGCGAACCGCCTTCGAACAGGGTCGTGGCGTTATCGAAAAGCTCGACCATCACGCTCATCGGCATCACCTTGATCGCCAGCCGGGCGCCGGTCGCCGCCAGCGGCGAGAGCGAACCGCCGCGTTCGGCGTCGTCGGCCGCCCGGAGCAGCCCGGATCGGACCGCATCCTCGACCTGCGTATCGGTGAGACCGTGATCCTCGGCGAAGGCCCGGCGCGAGCTTTCACCGGCCAGGGCCCGGGTCAGCTCCTCCCGACTCACACCCAGCTCGCAGGCCGCGCCGTCGATCGCCGCGAGGCTGAACCGTTCAGCGGTCTCCTCCACACCCTGGGGCGAACCCCACGGACGGGGGTCACAGGGGTCGGCGGCGGTGCCCGGACGGTAGTCGAGTCCACCAAGACCGATGTAGGCACCGCAGAGCACCAGCGCGGCCAGGACCGAGGCGGCCAGCATCAGGTAGCCGAGCCGTCGTCCGTCGTCGCCGGTTGCTGGCGGACGGGTCGGCGCCGGTTCGGTCGGTGGCTCGAGCAGCGGCTCGGTTGGATCTCCCGACCCGGAACCCGGCAACGGACGGGTCGGTTCCCCGGCCCGTTCCTCCGGCAGTCGTTCGGTCGGATCTTCGCCCCGGTTCACAGGTCCAGCCTCCGGGTCATCCCGATCGGAACAAGGGCGAGCAGGCCGAACAGGGCCGAGATCAGAAAGGCCGGGGAGAAGGCGTGGGTCGCCGCCTGGTCGAGCTGGTCGGAGATCCCGGCGAGCACCGACTCCCAGGCCTGCCTTTCGACCGGATCGACCGGCATCGGCTCGAAGGCCGGAGCGAGGTCCGGGACCCGATCGGAGTCGCGATCAACCCGTCCGGCCAGCCGGGCGCCGAGCTCGATCTTGTCGGTCGGGGCTATCTCCGAGTCGAGCAGGATCGCGGTGCCGGCATCCAGCGCCGCTTCCCGCTGAACGTCGAGCTGGTGGGTGAACACCGGGGTCAGAATCAGCAGCCCGACCACCACCCCGAGATGCCGGGCGGCGATCGTCCAGCCGCCGTGAACGGCGGCCTGGGAACGGCCGTGGAGGGCGGCCTCGGTCAGCGAGGAGAGCACCAGCGAGAGACCGAACCCGGCCAGGATCTGGGGAGCGATCACCCAGATCACTTCGGCTCCCGGAAGCAGACCGAGTGCGGCCAGGCCGCCGGCCAGCAGGATCGCACCGGAACCGGCCCGCAGGCGGATCGACTCGATCCGGCGGCCGAATCGGGCCCCGATCAGGGCCGCCACCGGCAGCACCGAGACCACGATCGCGGCCTTGATCGGGCTGAGCTGCCAGCCCTCGATCAGGAGCAGCACGATCAGGAAGAGCGCGGCAGCGATCGCCGCCGAAACCAGGGCGAGGGCGATGTTTGCCGGCAGGTGGGGTCGCTCCCGGCCCTGCGGTCCCACGGGAGCGAAGGAGAGCGAATCGGGGATCCTCCACTCGCGGGTTTCGGCGATCACGGTGTCCCTGAGCGGCACCCCGGCCAGAATCGCGATCGGCACCTGAATCAGGAAGATCGACTGCCAGGAGACCAGCTCGGTCAGAAGACCGCCGATCCCGGGGCCGACCGCCGCCCCGATCGCTCCGGCCCCGACCCAGGCCATGATCGCCCGCTTCTCGGTGCCGTAACCGCTGATCATCAGCTCCAGTGCCGCGGTGACCGCCACCGCCCCACCGGCAGCCTGGACCATCCGCCCGGTGATCAGCGGCCCCAGACCGGTGGCCGCGGCGCAAACCAGGCTGCCCCCGGCGAAGACTGCGAGTCCGACCGCTGCCGAACGGCCCGGCCCGAAGCGGCGGGCGAGCCAGGCTCCGGGTACAGCCGCCACGGCCAGCACCAGGTTGAAGCTGATCAGCACCCAGGCGACCCCGAAAATCGAGCTGTCGAACTGCCGGAAGATTTCCGGCAGGGCGAGAACCACGATCGAGGAGTCGGCCAGGATCAGCCCGACCGCCCCGGCCAGCGCAGTTAGGCGGATCCGGTTCAGTAGCCCAGCTCCAGCCCGTACCTGTGACGGTACTCCCGCTGTTTCTCCAGCACCTTTTTCACGTAGTTGCGGGTCTCGTCGAAATCGATGTCCTCAAGTCTCATCTCGGAGCCGCCCCAGCGCTCGGCCTGGGAGGGTCCGGCGTTGTAGGCGGCCAGGGCGGCGACCACGTCCCCGCCGAACTGATCGATCAGATGCCCGAGGTAGAAGGTTCCGTAGCGGATGTTCAGCTCCGGGTCCCGGAGATCGGAGAGCTCGAAGGTGTTGCCGCCGCTCAGCTTCTCGATCTCCCGGGCCGTGTCCGGGGTGATCTGCATCAGCCCCCGGGCATCGGCGTGGGAGGTCTGGTCGACGAAACGCGACTCGGTGTAGATCACCGCTGCGATCAGGGCGGCATCCACGCCCTTGTCTTCGGCCTGCTGACGGATCACATCGTCATGCCGAAGCGGCAGGGTCACCTCCTTGATGCCCTTCTCCGCCATTCCGGTCGCCACTACCACCGCGATCACTCCGACGGCGATCAGCCCGAACAGAATCAGCGCCGCCCGTCCGGCACCGGTCTTGCGAGCCGGCGCGGGACGGCGCTTCGACCGGGTTGCTGTGGGCTTGCGGCGGGCCATGACGGGACCCCACAGGCTAGTCGGTCGGTGGCCGTTCCCGGATCCGGTCAAGGAGCCGGGCCAGATCGGCCTCAAGGTCCTCCCGGGCGCCGTCGTTGACGATCACGAAGTCGGCCCGCTCTGCCTTTTCGTCCTGGTCGAGCTGTCGTCCGTCCCTGCCGGCGAGTCCGACCTGTCCTCGCGCCTCGGCCCGCTGCCGGCGGATCTCTTCGGCGGCGACAACGGCCACCGTGAAATCAAAACGATCCGCCATCTCGCCTTCGAACAGCAGCGGCACCTCGGCCACCGCGAACTCGGTCTCGGACGGAAGTCCGCCGAGCCAGCCGGACAGCTCCTCCCGGACCAGGGGATGAATCTGGTGTTCAAGCCAGGCCAGCTCCTCCCGGTCTCCGAACACCCGGGTCCCGATCAATTCACGGTCGGCCCGGTCTCCGACCACGGCCTCCCTGCCCCATCGCTCCCGCAGGCGGGAGAGCATCGGTTCGCGGTCGAGCAGATCGTGAACGACCCGGTCGGCCGAGATCGTGGCGGCCCCGAGACGCCCGAGGGCGCCCAGAGCCTCCGACTTGCCGGCGGCTACGCCTCCGGTAAGCCCGATCGTCAGGACTGTCCGTCCCCTTCGGCTTCGGCCTCTTCCTCCACCGGAGAGTCGGGCTCCCCGGCTTCGGCAGCCTCATCGGTTTCTGCCTCGGCAGCGACTTCGACCTCAACCTCTTCGGCGGCCGCGTCGGCTTCCGCGACTCCGGCTTCGGCCTGGACCTCGACCTCTTCGGCTTCGGTCTCCGGCTCGGCTTCGAGTGCTGCTTCCTCGGTTTCCTCAGTCACCGAGGCCTGTTCGGCCACGAACTCCTCGACCGCCTGCTCCTCCGGGGTGCCGGAGTGGGCGGCCAGGGCGGCGCCGAGATCCTTGAGCAGCATGTTCTGGCCTTCGACCCGCTTGATCGAGAGCGAGAGCCGGCGGCGCTCCTCGTCGATCTCGAGGATCTTCACGTTCATCGTGGCGCCGAGTTCGACCACCTCGTTCGGGTTCTCGACGTGATGATCCGCCAGCTCCGAGATGTGGACCAGTCCCTCTACCCCGTCGAGGATCTCGACGAAGGCACCGAAGGAGACCACCTTGGTGACCACACCTTCGAGCACGTCGCCGGAACGGTAGGTGGAGACCACCCGCTGCCACGGATCTTCCTGGGTCTGCTTGAGACCGAGCGAGATCCGCTGGCGGTCGCGGTCGATGTCGAGCACCTTGATCTTGACCGTGTCGCCGATCGCGACCACCTCGGAGGGATGGTTGACGTGGCTCCAGGAGAGCTCGGAGATGTGAATCAGGCCGTCAATCCCCTGAAGATCGACGAAGGCACCGAAGTCGACGATGTTCGAGATCTTGCCTTCGACCACCTGGCCGGGCTCGAGGTTGTCGAGGATCTGGTTGCGAACCTCCTTGCGCTCCTCCTCGAGGACCGCCCGGCGGGAAAGCACCACGTTGTTGCGGCTGCGGTTGAGCTCGATCACCTTGCACTCGAGGGTCTGGCTCATGAACTCGTCCAGGTCATGGACCCGGCGGATGTCAACCAGCGAGGCCGGCAGGAAGCCGCGGATGCCGAGATCCAGGATCAGGCCGCCCTTGACGACCTCGATCACGTTGCCCTCGACCGGTTCGCCGTTCTCGGCGGCGGCCTCGATCTTGCGCCACGCCTTCTCGAAGCGGGCCCGCTTCTTGGAGAGGATCAGCCGACCTTCGGCGTCCTCCTTGGTGACGACGAGGGCGTCGATCTCCTCGTCCAGCTCGACCTCTTCGGAGGTGTCGACTGACTTGCGGATCGAGAGCTCGGATGCGGGGATCACACCCTCGGACTTGTAGCCGATGTCGAGCAGGACCTCGTCTCGATCGATGCGGACGACTTTGCCGTTTACGACATCGCCCTCCTCGAAGGAGACCATGGTCGCCGCGTAGTTTGGAACGATCCGGCCGTCGACGTTGACGAGAAGGCCGTTTGAGCCTTCGACCGGAACCCCCTCTGGGGCGTGTAGAACAGTTGAATGAGTAGTAGTCACGGTCCGGGGATGATGCCAGAACCCGCATCCTGATGCGTAGCAAGCGCACCGGTCCGGGTCACCGAAATCCCGGTCGCCCCTGTGAGTTGTCCGCCCGGTGTTTCACGGCGAGGGACCAACCCGGTGGTCGGCGGGTCCTGTCCACGTTTTTTCTTTTGGCATTCGCTCCCGCTCGGTGCCAAAAGCAAAAAACCCGGCCACCCGCCGAAGGGGCGCTGGTGGTTGACGGTGAAGGGACCAGCCTGGTGACCGGCGGGTCCTGTCCGCGTTTTTTCTTTTCGTACTCCCGGGACGACGGTCCGTGCGAAAAGCAAAAAACCCGGCCACCCGCCGGAGCAACGCTGGTGGAACAGGCCGCAATCAAGGCGGGTCGGTTCACGTTCACTGAGTTGCCCGTACCCACGATCCCTGTTGATGGTCGGGTGATGGGGGTTTTGGCGGTGGGGGTCTGTTTCGGCAGGGCTGCGAAGTGGACGTGCCGATTCGGGGAAGCCGCGGGTTGTCCGGTTGCGAAGCGCGGGCCGGTGGCCCGTGCGAGTGGCCGGACGGCCCCCGGCGAGTCGAAGCGGTGCGATCCACGAGCTCTTCAGCTCACGGAAGAACTGGAGGTTGGGGAGGCGTCGAAACCCCTATATCACCTACGGCCCCACCAAGGTTCGCACGACTCGGAAGGGGAATGGCAACGAGATCCCCATCGTCCGGGCCCCGGCCACTGTTGACGGGCGGACGATGGGGTTCCGGTAGCCGTGGGGCCCGACTGCCTTCCCCGCGGAACCTGAAATGGAGCTGCCCCGCAACCATTGATAGCCGGCCGCGGGGATGGCAGTCGGACCACGCGGCGTGAGCACGGCGTGTACCGGCGACCTCCCCTTGACGGCTGGTCCGGGTACGCTGCCGCGGATGGCCAGACGAGCTACCAAACGAGGCGCGGAACGCACCGATCTGACCGGGTCCCACGACGTGGTGATCTGCGGGGCGAGCTTCGCCGGGCTGATCACGGCCCGGCAGCTGGCCGGATCGGGCGCCGACGTGCTGCTGCTGGATCGCTACGAGATCGGTGAACGGCAGACCTCGGCCTGCGCGATCCCCACCTCCTGGCTGGCGGAACTGGACCTGATCGAGGCCGAGAAGCAGCGTTTCGAGACGGTGCTGATCCACACCGCCCACGGTTCCCTGCGGCTGGACGTCCCCTGGACCTTCTCCACCTTCGACTACCGGCTGCTCTGCGACCTCGTCTGGCAGGACTGCGACGCCACCTTCGAGACCGCCCAGGTGAACGGTCGCGGCGAGCGTTCAGCCGGGCCGGACGGCGAGGATCTGGTCGGAGTCGAGACCGACCGCGGGCCGGTCTCGGCCCCGCTGGTCGTGGACGCGATGGGCTGGAAGCGGGTGCTGGCCGAGGGCGCCTCCTACCAGCCGCCTGACGCTCCGCTCTCCCGGGGTCTGGAGGTCCACCCCCCGGGCGGCAACAAGGATCTCGAGATCTGGATCGACCGGAAGTACGTGCCGGCCGGCTACGGCTGGTCCTTCCCGGCCGGCGACGAGCTGCGGGTCGGGGTCGGTTCCTTCGATCCCGGCTTTCCGGTCCGCCCGACCACCGACCTGCTGGCCGAGGACATCGGGGCCGGCACCTCCGCCTACCAGGGCAACTGGATCCCCCACAAGCTGCGGCCGGCAATCGGTGGCGACATCTTCTTCGTCGGCGATTCGGCCGGCCACTGTTTCCCCCTGACCGCCGAAGGCATCCGTCCGGCGCTCTACTTCGGGCTGGCCCTCGGAACCGAGTTGAGGTCCGTGATCGAGGGACGCCAGAGCCGCGATCAGGCGCTCGGGAACTACGGATCCTTTTCCGACTCCCACGAGTGGCAGTACCGCTGGCTGCTTCGCGCCCAGAAGGCCCTGCCGCGGATCCACCCCCGACTGGTCAAGCCCACCCTCGCCTCGGTGTTCGGGGCGAAAGCCACCGGCCACCGCACCTTCGACAGCTACCTCGACATCGCCCCACCCGGCTTCATCCGGGCGGCAGCCGCCTGACCGACCACCGTCCAACGGCCACGGCCCCCGTCGGGAGAACGGAGGCCGTGGAGGGGAGAGACGAACGCTCTGCTGGAGCGTCCGGGTTTTCGCGGGCCTTGTGCCCGGCGAAGTGATGGTCAGTGCTCGACGAAGAAGCTTCCGTGCTCGTCGCCTCCCGAGAAGTAGCGGGAGGTGATCGTCTTCTTGCGGGTGAAGAACTCGATCCCGTCGAGGCCGTGAGCGTGGAGGTCGCCGAAGAAGGACTTCTTCCAGCCGGAGAAGGGGAAGAAGGCAACCGGGGCGGCGACCCCGATGTTCACCCCGACCATGCCGACCTCGACGTCGTGGCGGAACTTGCGGACCGCCGCGGCCGACTCGGTGAAGATCGAGACCCCGTTGCCGAAGGGGCTGGCGTTGACCATCTCGATCGCTTCCTCGAGCGTGTCGACGTTGACGATCGCGAGCACCGGACCGAAAACCTCGTTAGTGATGATCGAGTCGGTCGGCTTGACCTTGTCGAGGATTGTCGGGCCGACGTAGGAGGAACCTTCGGGGGCGTCCGGCAGCGGGGTGCGTCCGTCGAGCACGACCTCGGCCCCCTCGTCGATCGCCTTCTGGATCCAGTCACCGATCCGATCGCTGGCCTCACAGGAGATCACCGGTCCGACGTCGGTCCCGTCCTCGAGCCCGTCGCCGACCAGCAGCTTCTTCGACTCCTCGACCAGGGTCGGGATCACCCGTTCGTGACCCTCGCCGACGGTGACGATCACCGAGCCGGCCATGCAGCGCTGGCCGGCAGCACCGAAACCGGAGCCGATCAGCCCCTTGACCGTCTGGTCGACCACCGCGTCGGGGCCGATCACCATGTGGTTCTTGGCGCCGCCGAGAGCCTGCACCCGCTTGCCGTTACGGGCCGCACGCTCGTAGACCAGCTGGGCCACCGGGGCCGAGCCGACGAAGGAGATCGCGTCGATCCCGGGGTGATCGAGGATGCCCTCGACCACCTCGCGGCTGCCGTTGACCAGGTTGATCGTGCCGTCGGGCAGATCAAGCTCGTCGATGATCTCGAAGACCGCGGCCTGGGTCATCGGTACCTGCTCGGAAGGCTTCAGGACGACCGTGTTGCCGGTCGCCAGCGCAAACGGGATGAACCAGAACGGCACCATCGCCGGAAAGTTGAAGGGAGCGATGATCGCGCAGACGCCGACCGGCTGGCGGATGGTCTCGGCGTCGACGTTGGTGGCGACGTCCTCGAGGACCTTGCCCTGCATGGTGTAGGGAATCGAGGTCGCGGCCTCGACCATTTCGATCATGCGGCCGACCTCGGCGGTAGCGTCGGGCAGGGTCTTGCCCATCTCGGTGGTCACCAGACGGGCGATCTCATCCTTGCGGGCGGTCAGTCTTTCGCGCAACTCGAACAGCTTGTTGGCCCGCTTGATCGTGCTGACCTTGCGCCACTCGGGCAGGGCCGCCCGGGCTGCCTGAACCGCCTGGTCGAGGTGACCGGCGGTCGAGTAGGGAACCCGGCCGATCGTCTCGCCGGTGGCCGGATTGACCACGTCGTGGTACTCGGCGCCGTCGGCATCGATCCAGTTGCCGTTCACGTAGTTCTGCAGGGTCTTGGTGCTGGTGTCGGTGACCGTCATCTCATCTCCTTGGAAAGCTCTCCCCTTCGAGGCTACCGGGCGAAAGCCCGAATTCCATTTGACACTACGCAGGGAGATCGCGAGTCGTTTTACGGCCCGTAATATGCCGATGGGCCCGCAAGGAGCAGTCACCTCCAGGGAAGGATGATCGGTGAAGGGATTCCCCGGTGAGTATCTTCCGGTTCGTGTCCGTCACCTCCACCGATACCCCGGAATCCGGAAGGCTTCGCTACCGCTCGGGGCCCGGCCGCTGGGCACTGGCCGCGGTCATCCTCGGCTCCGGGGCGGCCTTCTTCGAGTCCAGCGTCGTCTCGGTCGCACTCCCCTCGATCGGCCGCGACCTCGGCCTGTCGCTTGGCGGGCTGCAATGGGTGATGAACGCCTACCTGCTCGCTCTCAGCGCCCTGATGATCACCGGCGGGTCGCTGGGCGACATCTACGGCCGACGCCGGATCTTCGTCGGTGGCCTGGCCGGTTTCGGCATCGCCTCCGCCTTCTGTGCCCTGGCCCCCACCGGAGAGATCCTGATCCTCGCCCGGGTGCTGCAGGGGGTGGCGGCGGCGCTGGTGGTCCCGTCCAGCCTGGCGATCATCCAGGCGAGCTTCGCCGAAGCCGACCGGGGAGCCGCGATCGGCCTCTGGTCCGGTTTCTCCGGAGTCTCGACCCTGTTCGGCCCGGCCCTGGGTGGCTGGCTGGTGGACGCCACCACCTGGCGACTCGTTTTCGGGGTCGTGCTGCTGTTCGCCGGTCTCGCCGCCTGGACCGCCCTGCGTCACCTGCCGGAAAGCCGTTCCGAAAGAGAGGCCGGCTCACACCCGGACTGGACCGGCTCGATCCTGGTTTCACTCGGCCTCGGAGCGGTCACCTACGCGCTGATCGAGGCCCCCGGTGAACGCTTGATGTCGCTTCGGGTGCTGCTTCCGGTCCTCACCGGGACCGCTCTGCTGGCCGCCTTCCTGTTGGTCGAACGGAGGGTGTCCAACCCGATGCTGCCGCTCGGGGTCTTTCGGTCCCGCCAGTTCTCGGGGGCGAACGCGGCCACCCTCTGCAACTACATGGCGATCGGTTCGCTCTTCTTCTTCCTTTCCCTTCAGCTCCAGGACGTGCTCGGATACAGCGCCCTCGAGGCCGGGGCGGCCACGATCCCTCCGACCGTGATCATGCTGCTGTTCTCTCCGCTGGCCGGGCGGATCGGTCAGCGGCTCGGAC
Organism: Solirubrobacterales bacterium; assembly: GCA_023958085.1. Taxonomy (GTDB): domain Bacteria; phylum Actinomycetota; class Thermoleophilia; order Solirubrobacterales; family 70-9; genus 67-14. Next base: position 63,584 of record JAMLGI010000002.1, read on the forward strand.
CGCGCGGACCGATGACGGTCGGACCGATCGTGATGGGGGCGGGGGTCGCGATGGTTGCGGGGCTCTCGAAGGGAGGTGACTACCTGACCGATGTCTTCCCCGGAATGATCGTGTTCGGCATCGGGATGACGATCATGGTGGCGCCCCTGACCACCGCGGTGCTGGCCGCGTTGCCGAATCGTCAAGCCGGAATCGCCTCGGCGGTGAACAACGCGGTCGCCCGTTTCGCCCAGCTGATGGCGTCGGCTGCGCTGCCGGCTGCGGCCGGTCTGAGTGCCGGGGTGGCGGTCGCCTCAGACACCTTCTCGGCAGGCTTTCACCGGGCGATGCTGATCACCGCCGGGATCGCGGTGCTTGGCGGGCTGGTCTCTTTCATCACCATCCGAGGTGACCGGGTGGCCGCGACCGAACCCGTCGCCAAACCCTGACCTTAATCAGGCCGGTTCCACCGGATCCCCGACCCGCACTCGACCCGGCTCCCGGACCGAGGCGAAGACGCCGAAAGGCAGAGCCTCTTCCGAGACCACCGTGTCACGGTAGGACTTCAGCAGCCCGAGCACCGGCAGGTCCCGCTCACCATTCTCGGGATCGCGGGTGGTCACGGCGCAGCGTCCGACGTGCCCGTTCACCCGGATCCGGGCCTCCCCCACCCGCACTCCCCGGCCGACCCAGTCATCCTCAGCGTGAGCCTCAAATCCCTCGAACTCGATCGACATCCGGAACCGGCGATGATCGATATCCGCCCCGGTGATCTGCCCGGGGCCGGCTCCCCCTCGGTTTCGGGCAACCTCTTCCAACCGTTTCACCGACGAGGCGCCGAGCAGGGTGGCCCCGGCTACCGCGCCCCGATCAACCGCCGGATGGGTCTCCGGTCGGGCCATCAGCCGCAGGCTGTGACCGACGAAGTCCGAGATCGCATCCGAAAACGGCCCGGCAACCGGCCGGGCCTGAACCTGCTGTCCGAAAAAGGTGACGGCCGCCGGTTCACCGGTCTCGATCTCGCCTTCACAGGTCGATCCGTCCGGGAAGTGAAGGGCCAGTCGGTTACCGACCACATCATGTTCGGGACGGATCGTAAGCAACGCCCCGAACCGCTTGGCGTTGACCATCCGGCGGCGTTCATCGACCAGATAGAAGGCCCGGTCTCCGGGAATGCCGGTCCGGGTCAACTCGGTCTCGCCGAGGGAAAGCACCCGCATCCCCTTGACCGGCGCAAAGGAGATCCGGCTGACTCTGGCTTGGCCGTCCATCGAACCGGACCTTACTCCCGCCGCAAGCCCGAACGGGCTCGGGGCTGGTTCAGGCGACCACGAGCGCGGTGCCGGCCAGAAGCAGCAGGAGGCCCCCGGTCCGACGGGCCGTGAGCGGACGCCGGTCGAGGCCGAACGCCCCGAACCGGTCGAGCAGGACCGAGCCGCAGAGCTGCCCGGTGATCAGGGCGGCGAACAGGACGGTGGCACCGATCGCCTTGACCGCCGCCAGGGAGGCGAGCACCGTGATCACCCCGAAAAGGCCTCCCAGCAGATAGACCGGCGGGGCCTTCCGGGCCGCCCCGATCCCCCGGAGCCGCCCGGCCAACGCGACCATCAGCAGCAGCATCACCGTCCCGGTCACGAAGTTCATGAGGGCCGAGGTGAAGTCCCCGACCGTGTCGGAAAGCAGGGCGTTCAACGGATGCTGGAAACCCATCGCGAGACCGACCGCGAGGATCAGAGCGATCATGCCTAGGTGACGCTGGCCACCCGGCCGGGCCGACGAAGGCAGGCTTCCGTCGCCGGACAGCCTGAGTGGTTCTCGCCGGGCGACCAGCACGGTGCCGAGCACGAGGCAGACGACTCCGGCCAGCCGCAGGGCCGTGGCCGGATGCCGCTCCAGCCCGAGCAGACCGAACCGGTCGATCACCACCGCCGAGATCAGCTGTCCGGTGATCGCCGCAGCCGCCACCGTCCCGGCGCCCACCCGGCCCACCGCGATCGCACTGACCGCCACCCAGAGTCCCCCGATCAGTCCACCGATCAGCTGCCAGGCCGGGATTTCGGCCAGTCCACCCGGTCCGCTGCTGCCCCCGGACTTCCCGAGGGCCAGAACGACGAAGAAACAGATGATGAGAATCGCGGTCCCGACCGTGTTGCTGACCAGAGCTGCCGCAAGCCGGCCCACCGAGTCGCCCAGCCGATTGTTCACCGGGGCCTGAAGGGCGAGCTGAACCCCGACCGCGACGATCAGCAGCGCGATCAGCGACTCACCCACGCCGCTCCTCCCGGGTTGACGGTCCGCGGCCGGGCCGGGTCACTTCGCGGCGAGCCAGTCCGGCCCGGCGCCCGCCTCCACCTCGAGCGGCGGATCGAGATCGAAGGCTTCAACCATCTCCCGCCGGGCCAGATCGATCACCGCCGGAGCCTCCTCCTCCGGCCCTTCGAAAAGCAGCTCGTCGTGAATCTGAAGGATCAGCCGTGACTGGAGTCCCTCGGATGAGAGCGCGGTGTGGCAGCGAATCATCGCCAGCTTGATGATGTCGGCGGCCGTCCCCTGGATCACGCTGTTGATCGCCAGACGCTCCCCCAGCCGACGCGAGTTGGCCTGATTCGAGCGCAGCTCCGGAATCGGCCGACGCCGGCCCAGCAGGGTCGAGACGTAGCCGGACTCGGTGGCTTCGGCGACGACCCGTTCACGGAAGGCGCTGACCGCCGGAAACCGTTCGAGGTAGCGCTTGACGAACTCGTCACCCTCGGCCCGGGGGATGTTCAACCGGTCCGCCAGGCCGAAACCGGTCAGCCCGTACATGATCCCGAAGTTGACCATTTTCGCCTTGGAACGGGCCGCCTCGTCCACCTCGCCGGCGTCGATCCCGAACACCTGGGCCGCGGTCGCCGCGTGGACGTCCACCCCGGCCCGGAAGAACCCCTTCAGCACCTCCTCGTCGGCGACGTGGGCGAGCACCCGCAGCTCGACCTGGCTGTAATCGGCCGAGACCAGCAGGTTGCCGGGCTCGGCCACGAAGCAGGCGCGAAGCGGACGGCCGAGGTCGCTGCGAACCGGGATGCTCTGCAGGTTGGGCTGGATCGAGGAGATCCGTCCGGTCGGGGCCGCGGTCTGCATGAAGGTGGTGTGTACCCGGCCGGTGTCGGGATCGATCGCCTCCGGCAGCGGCTCGAGATAGGTGTTTTTCAGCTTGGTCAGTTCCCGCCACTGCTCGATCAAGGCGACGATCTCGTGCTCCGAGCGGATCTGGGCGAGCACCCTCGCATCGGTCGAGTAGCCGGTCTTGCCGCGCCGCTTGCGGGTCAGTCCGAGTTCCTCGAACAGCACCCGGCCGACCTGTTGCGGCGATCCGATCGTGAACTCGTGACCGGCGAGAGCGTAAACCCCGGTCTCGAGTTCGGCGATCCGTTCGTTCATGCCGGAGGCCATCTCCTCGACCTTGCTCCGATCGAGCCTGATCCCGATCCGTTCCATGGCGGCCAGAACCCGGATCAGGGGCTGCTCCACCTGTTCGAACAGTGGCGTCAGCCCGGCCTCCTCAAGCCGGGGTTTCTGGATCCGGGCGAGATTCCAGACCGTGGCCACGATCTCCGGCGCGATCGAGTCGGGCTCCCCGGACTCCTCTTCATCGATCACCAGGGACATCTGTCCGTCCTCGTCGTCGAGCCCGGAGGGAGCGAGGCCGGCCTGGACAGCGAGCTCATCCAGACTGTAGGAGCGACGGGTCGGTTCCAGCAGATAGGCGGCCAGCAGGGTGTCGTGTTCGATCTCGGGACCGGCTTCGGTCGCCTCGAGCGCCGCCAGCAGTCCCTGCCTTCCCCCGATCCCTTTGAGGTCATGCGCGATCAGCGGTCGGCCCGCGATCTCGCCGGCAAACGCAGCGAGCGGCTCGTCACCGGCGACGACCTTCTTCCCGTCGGTCGCCGCCCAGCCACCGAGGTAGTCCACCGCGATCGGTCCGGTCGCCAGATCGCCGGGTCGCCCGGATGCAACCTCGACGCCGACCGGCTCGGGGGCGCTCTCGGACATTCCCGGAATCGTTTCGTCGTCGCCGAGGGCCTCCTCGAGCCGGCCGAGGGCGGCCTTCAGCTCGAACTCGAGCATGAAGTCCCGCAGCTTCTCCCGGGAGGGTTCGGACGCCATCACCTCGTCGAGGTCGAGGCCGGTCTCGACCTCGAACTCCATCGTGGCGAGGGCCTTCGAGATCCGGGCATCCGCGGCAAACTCGGTCAGATTCTCCTTGCGTTTCTTGCCTGAGACCTGGTCCACGTTGGCGAGAATCTGCTCGAGCGAACCGAACTGGTCGATCAGTGCGGCCGCCGTCTTCTCACCGATACCGGGAACGCCCGGGATGTTGTCCGAGGTGTCGCCCCGCAGCCCCATCAGGTCGGTGACCAGCTCCGGGTACACCCCGTAGCGTTCCTTCACCGCCTCGCGGTCGTAGACCTTGACGTCGGTGACCCCGCGCGAGGTGCTCATCACCCGCACGCTGTCCGAAACCAGCTGGAAGGCATCCCGGTCGCCGGTCACCACCATCACCGGAATCCCGCGGCGGGTCGCGTCGGCTGCCAGTGAGGCGATCACATCGTCCGCCTCGTAGCCCTCGACCCTGACGTTCGCATACCCGAACGCTTCGACCATCCGCACCAACTCCGGCCACTGCTCGCGGAGCAGGTCCGGCTTCGGGGGACGATGGGCCTTGTACTCGGGGTAGACCTCCTCACGCCCGGACATCCCGGCATCCCAGGCGACCACGATCTGGGCGGGCCGGAACTCGCCGATCAGCTTGACCAGCATCGAGGCGAGGCCGAAGATCGCGTTGGTCGGGCGCCCGTCGGCAGTCGCCATCGAGTCCGGCAGGGCGAAGAAGGCCCGGTAGGCCATGCTGTTGCCGTCGATCAGGAAGAGTTCGGAGGAGTTGCCGGCAGCGGTGTCGCTCACCGGGCGATCATACGCGGCCCCGGACGGTTGAACCGGACCGTGCCGGGCGATACGTTGGGGGTGATGTCCGGGGAGAGCTCAGCGGCAGGCGGCCCGATCGCCAGAACGCTTCGGGGGGTGTTCCCGTTGGTCGCCGTCATGTTCGGCCTGATGCTTCACGGACCGACCGGATCTGACGCCGCAGCGAAGCCGGCCGCCGAGGTGCCGGTCCGCTCCTTCACGGTTGAGACGCCGAAGGCGGCCGGTCCCGCCCGGTACAACCGGGCCTACGTCCACGCCTACGGCCGCCAAAAGGCCCGTGACGTCCTGATCCTGATGCCCGGCACCTTCGGCGGAGCCGGGGACTTCACCCTGGCGGCCCGGGCCCTGGTGCGCCGCAACCGGGACCTTCAGGTCTGGGCGCTCGACCGCCGGGAGCAGGCCCTGGAGGACACGAGCATGTTCCGCCGGGCCCTTGACCGCGAGGCGTCACTGGAGGACGCCTACAACTACTACCTCGGCTTCATGGCCGGCGGACCGCCCGGCGCTCACCTGAGGTTCCAGCCGGTGACCACCATGACCTGGGCTCGCGAGTGGGGTATGAGAACCGTCCTCAAGGACACCCGGGCGGTCGTGAAGCTTGCCCGGAGGGCGGGCAGGCGGGTGATCCTCGGAGGGCACTCGGTCGGGGCGTCGCTGGCGATCTCCTACGCGGCCTGGGACTTTCAGGGCCGACCCGGTTTCCGGGATCTCGCCGGTCTCGTCCTGATCGACGGGGGGCTGTTGGGCAGCTTCGACCCGTACAACCTGCCCCAAGCGAAAGAGGCGATGGCGGCGATGGCGGCGAAGGGGCCGTTCTCGGATCTGCTCGGTCTTGGCATTCCGGAACTGACCGGTGTTTTTGCCGAACTCGGCGGGCTGTATGCCCGGTTCGCGCCGCGGGCACCCGCCACCACACTGCAGGGGTTCCCGCTCCTGCCGGACTACCTGAACCCGCCGATGCCGGTCACCAACCGGGCCCTGTTCGGCTACGACTTCGACCGCGACACCTCGCCCGACTTCCTCAGCATGCTTCACGTGAACGCGGGCCGGCTCGGAACCGGGCCGGAACCGCGGGACTGGGTGGACGGCGGCATCACCCCGGTCCGCAACCTCGCCCTGACCTTTGGCCAGGAGCCGGCCAACGCGGTCGACTGGTTCTTTCCGACCCGAATCACGATCGACGCCAACGGGGCCGATCAGATGCGCGACAACGCGGTCGCCAGGTATCTCGGCCTCCGTCTGTTCCACACCCGAAAGGTGAACCTGCCTTTCTACGTGGTCCAGACCGACGACACCGGCGGCGACGTGCTCAAGGGAGCCCGTAACTGGCTCAGGCGGACCCGCACCCCCCGGGGCAAGGCCGTTCTGATCAACGCCGACCCGCAGATGAGCCACCTCGATCCCCTGGTGGCCGCCCCTCGGAAGAACGTTTTCATCAAGACGGTGACCCCGTTTCTGAAGCGGTCGTTCATGGCTGCGGACCGGTCGAAGCGGCCCGGTCGGGCGAAGTAGTCCCCGGGCCGGAGCGCCCCTAAATATGATGGGCCAATGCCCTCCGTCTCCGCCCAGTACAGCGTCACCGTCACCGTCGAGCTCGATGCCCGCAAGGAGCCACTCGGCAAACTGACCGCAGCGATCGCCGGGGCCGGCGGCGGAATCGTCGGGGTGGACCTGGTACCCGGCGCCGGCAGCGAAGGCAAACGGATCCGCGAGTTCACGGTCGATGCCACCAACCAGGAGCACTGGGAGCAGATCCTGCGTTCGATGGGAGCGATCCGCGGGGTCCGGGTGGTCGAGTACACCGACCGCACGATGCAGATGCATCGCGGCGGCAAGATCCGGGTCGAGAACAAGTACCCGCTGAAAACCCGTGACGATCTCTCGATGGCCTACACCCCCGGCGTGGCCCGGGTGTGCACCGCGATCAACCGGGATGTAAGCCTGGCCTCGGAGTACACCATCAAGAAGAACACGGTGGCGGTGGTATCCGACGGCACCGCCGTTCTCGGCCTCGGCGACATCGGGCCGGAGGCGGCGATGCCGGTGATGGAGGGCAAGGCGATGCTGTTCAAGGGTTTCGCCGGCGTCGACGCCTTTCCGATCTGCCTGAACACCACCGACCCGGACGAGATCGTGCGGACCTGCGAGCTGATCGCCCCGACCTTCGGCGGCATCAACCTTGAAGACATCTCCGCTCCCCGCTGTTTCGAGATCGAGGACCGGCTGAAGGAAAGCCTCGACATTCCGGTCTTCCACGACGATCAGCACGGCACGGCAGTGGTCACCATGGCCGCCCTGTTCAACGCGCTGAAGATCATCGACAAGCCGATCGAGGATCTGCGGGTGTTGATGGTCGGCCTCGGGGCGGCCGGGATAGCGGTGACCAAGATGATGCTGGCCGCGGGACTCACCCACGTGGTCGGTTGTGACCGCACCGGTGCGCTCTCGGTCAGCCGGGAGGACTACCAGTCGGGAGAGATGACCGGCATCAAGAAGTGGTTTGCCGAGAACTCGAACCCGGAGCAGCTGCTTGGCATCCCGGACGAGGTGATCGAGGGTATGGACGTTTTCGTCGGGCTGTCCGGACCGGGGGTGATCCGCTCGGAGTCCCTGGCGAAGATGAACCGGGATGCGATCGTGTTCGCAATGGCAAATCCCGACCCCGAGGTCGCCCCGGAAGAGGCGGCCAGGTACGTCCGGATCATGGCGACCGGACGCTCCGACTATCCCAACCAGATCAACAACGTGCTCTGCTTCCCCGGGATCTTCCGGGGCGCGCTGGATGCGGGGGCACCCCAGATCACCGAGGAGATGAAGATGGCGGCAGCCCACGGGATCGCCGATGTGGTCGGAGACGACCTCTCCGAGGACTACATCATCCCCTCGGTGTTCGACCGGGACGTCGCGCCCCGGGTAGCCGAGGCGGTGGTCAACGAGGCCAAACGGGCCGGGCTCGCCCGTTTCTCGCTGGAAACCGGGGCCTACTCCCCGCTGGGCTGACCGAAACCGGCCAGCGGTACCCGCTGATCAGTAGGCGGCAAAGCCCCAGCCCCAGATCACCTTGTCGATCCGGTCGGCGATCACCCGGTTGCGGCGTCCACCGGACCCGGTCGTGACCGTGTCCTTGGCCCCGTTGCGGCTGTCGAGGATGTCGATCCCTTCACGACCGACCAGGGAATGCTTGCCCTGTTGCTGCCTGTATCGACGCCCCAGAGTGAGCCGGTCGTTGTAGCGACTGCCTTCGATTCCCTCGATGTCGTGCTTCATCCGCAGCGGCGACCCGCAGCCGCCGGACTTCCACTTGGAGGTCCCCCGAGCGAGGTTGGCGTCGACTCCCCGTCTGGAAGGCGCGAAGACGAGGTTGTCCTTGCCGGGCCCACCCGAGGCGAAGCTTCCGTCACAGACCGCGCGGACCATGATCACGTCCGAGCCGGGTCCCGTCACCGCCGTGACCCGGTCGTAGACGTAGATCACATCGGAGTTGCCACGGCCGGTCATGACCGACCCCGCGGAGCTGCCCTCGGCGGTCTCCATGAAGTCCTTGCTGCGACCGCCCGTCAGGACGTTCTGGCCGGTGCCACCGTTGAGAGTGGTCGTGACCTGGTGGGGGACCGAGTTGCCGACCGTCAGCCGGTCGTCCCCGTAACCACCGTGCATCACCATCCCGTTGAGCTGGGTCTCGCTGATTCGGCAGTAGACGGTCCGTGAGTCCGGAGACGGTTTCTCACAGCGACCGGAAGCCAGCGGGCTCGCGTCGAGATCGATCCGGTACCGGCCACGAGAAGCCTCATAGCCGGCGGTGATCCGATCGTCGTAGCGGCTCCCGACGACGGTCAGCACCCCACCCAGATTGGCGTCCACCACGGTTCGACCGCCGTCCGGCCGGCCGGGGGACTTGCCGTTGCAGTTCGTCATCTCCGCGAAGTCCTCACATGAATTCACACCGATTCCGCCGTCGGCCCGGTCGCCGTCACCCGCAGAGCCCTGGAGGTAGTCATCGCCGAGCCCTCCGTCCAGCACGTTCCGCTGGCCGTATCTGCCCTGGATCGAGTCGTTGAACGGGGAGCCTTCCACGTTCTCGATGTTGGAGAGGTAGTGCCAGGGAGCGTTCGAGAACATGCCTCGTGCGGTACCCCCGGCAAGGTTGACCGTCACCCCGCCGGTGCCACCGTGGAGCGGTGCGTGGGCGGCAAACGAGACCACATCGGTCCCGCCCCCGCCGTCCATTTTTGCCTGCCCCTTGGTGCCGGCCAGGATCAGGTCGTCGCCGCCGCGGGCCCGGATCTTCGTGATCCCGGACTGGGAGGTGATTGTGTCTGCACGGTTGGTGCCGTCAATCCAGTCGTCCCCCGGCCCGGGATCGAGAAAGGCAGGCCCGTTGCCGGGGGCCCGGTTGGCCAGAAGACGGTCGTTCCCGCGCTCGCCGAAGAGTTGCTCGATCCGGTATCCGGAGCGACCACCGGTCGAGAAGAGCCAGTCGGATCCGTTCCCCCCGTACACGGAGGAGACCGAGTTGCCGAGGGAGTAGAGGCGATCGACCCCGTCGTCCCCGGAGATCCGGTTGCCGACCCCGGAGTAATCGAAGATCCGGTCATTGCCGCCGAGCCCGTTGATCCTGTCCCGATCCGGCTTCCCGCGGGGATTTCGCTTCGGCGAGGCGTAGATCCGGTCGTGCCCTCTCGACCCGGTCACAACGTCGTTTCCGAGTCCGGCGTAGATCACGGCCGGACTGCTCTTGCTGTGCAGGAAGATCCGGTCGCTGTCGGCGCCGGTGTTGACCCGGGTCCGGCCCTTGTCCACCCTGATGGTCTGGCGTCCACTGTCGCTGCACACGGTCGCGTCGGGTTTGGTGATCACGGTGACCCGGTCGCCCGCGATCCAGGCCACATCCCGGTACTTCAGCCGGACCGTCTTGCCGGATCCGGTCACCACCTTGTTGATCTTCTTGCCGAAGCATTTCGCGGGCCGGGCGGACGCCTGTTCGGGCAGGCCGAAGCCGACGGCGAAAGCGATCAGGCCGAGAACTGCCAGCTGGACTGTGGTTCGATTCCGGGTCATTCGATCTACCTCCCTGTAACACCGACCCACGCCGGAACTACCTCCGGGAGATCCACCAATGGATCGGATGCGCCCGGATCATAGACTAAGTTCCATGCCTGAATCGAAAGCAGGGGGTCCCGCAGGGAGAGTGCTGGTCGCGGGGGCCTCGGGAATGATCGGATCCGCGCTCTGCAACTCGCTGCTGGACCGGGGTGAGGACGTGGTTGGCCTGAGCCGCAGCCCGGATCGGGCAGCGCGCCGCCAGTCAAGGGTCGAGTGGCACGGCTGGGAGCCGGCCGAGGAACGACCGCCGGCCGCCGCCTTCGACGGAGTCGACCGGGTGGTGAACCTGACTGGAGAACCGATCAATCAGCGCTGGAACAGCGACGTGAAGGACCGGATCGTCCGTAGCCGGATCCGGGCAACCGGAAATCTGGTCGAGACGATCGGCACCCTGAAGGACAGGCCGGAGGTCCTGGTCAACGCCTCGGCGATCGGCTACTACGGCGACCGGGGTGATGAACTGCTCTACGAATCTGCCGATCCGGGAGACGACTTTCTGGCCGGGGTCGTGGTGCGCTGGGAAGAGGCGGCAACGGCCGCATCCGAGCTCGGGGTCCGGACCGTGACGATCCGGTCGGGGACCGTGCTCGACCGGCACGGCGGGCTGCTCGGCGAGCTCCTGACCCCGTTCCGGCTCGGTCTGGGCGGCCCGATCGCGGGCGGGGACCAGTACATCTCCTGGATCCACCGCCACGACGAGGTCGGCATCCTGCTCTTCGCACTCGACAACGACCGGCTCGAGGGGCCGGTCAACGCCACCGCACCGAACCCGGTGACAAACCGGGCATTCAGTCAGGAGCTGGGCCGCGCGGTCAACCGTCCGGCCCTGATCCCGGTTCCCGGTTTCGCCGTGGACCTGATCAAGGGTGCCGGAGTAGGCCAGGCGGCCCGGGAGGGTCAACGGGTCTACCCCCGCAGGGTGACCGACGCCGGCTACGTGTTCAAGCAGCCCGAACTGGCGGGGGCGCTGGCCCATCTGCTGCGTCGCTGATCGGGCCGGCGGTCAGCCGAAGAAGAGTTCGGCTTCGGCGTAGAGCTCCGGCGGCACCGTCTTGCTCACGGCAACCGCATCGGCGAGCGGCACCATCTCGATCCGGGTGCCCCGGAGCGCAGCCATCGTGCCCCACTCACCGTTCTCGGCAGCTTCGACCGCCCTCAGACCCAGCCGGGTCGCCAGGACCCGGTCAAAGGCGCTGGGCGCCCCGCCGCGCTGGATGTGTCCGAGGATGGTCGCCCGGGTGTCATGTCCGGCCCGTTCGGCGATCTCCCGCTCGAGCCAGTTGGCGATCCCGCCCAGCCGGGCGTGACCGAACTCGTCCGTTCCCGGCAAAAGGGTCTCCGGATTCCCCCCGACCGGCATCGCACCCTCCGCCACCACGACCACCGGGGCACGGCCGCGGGAGTAGGCCTTCCCGATCCAGCCACACACGCGCTCGAGCTCGAACTGCTGTTCCGGAATCAGGGTCACCTCCGCCCCGGAGCCAAGCCCGGTATGGAAGGCGATCCAGCCGGCGTGGCGGCCCATCACCTCGACCACCATGGTCCGGTGGTGACTCTGGCCGGTTATCCGCAGGCGCTCGACTGCCTCGACCGCGATGTTGACCGCGGTGTCGAAGCCGAAGGTGTAGTCGGTGGCCGCGAGATCGTTGTCCACCGTTTTCGGCACCCCGATCGCCCGGACTCCCCCCTCGTTCAGGGTGCGGGCCACACCGAGCGTGTCGTCGCCGCCGATCGCGATCAGGGCATCAACCCCGTCCGCGGCAAGGTTCGAGGTGATCCGGGCGATGCCGTCATCCTCCTTCAGGGGATTGGTCCGGGATGAGCCGAGGACGGTCCCGCCGACCCCGGCCAGATCACGAACTCCGGCCGGAGTGAGCAGCGAACCGTCCCGTTCCAGGGGACCCCGCCAGCCGTCGCGGTAGCCGATGAAGTCATGCCCGTAACGAGCCGCCCCACCAACCACCACGCTGCGGATCACGGCATTCAGACCGGGGCAGTCACCTCCTCCGGTCAGCAGCCCGATCCGCATCGGATTACTCCTCGGGGCGACCCTCTGGGTCGATCGGCCGGACCTTCATGATCAGCGGCTTGGTGACGTGGACGAGTACCCCGATGAACAGGACTCCGAAGAAGACGAGCCCGGCCACGGGGCCGCCCTGTCCCTGCGAGTAGGAGAAGATCGCGAGGGCGAGAGCAACGAAGAAGGAGACGGGGATAAGCATTTGCGGCAATCCTAGCCAACTGTCCCGGTCGAACGGCGCAGCGCCGACGCGACCTCGCCCAGAAATGCCCCGACCGCACCCGGGGCGTCTCGCGGATCGACCTCGTCCACGATCCGGACCAGCCGGGACCCGATGATCACCCCATCGGCAACCCGTCCCACCGTAGCGGCATTTTCGGGGGTGCTGATTCCGAAGCCGACCGCAACCGGAACCTCGACCCGGGACTCGACATCGGTGACCAGTTCCCGCAGGTGATCCGGAACCCGGTCCCGCTCCCCGGTGGTGCCGACCTCGGCCACCACGTAGACGAATCCCTCGGCCGAACGGCAGATCAGATCCCGCCGGTCACCGACGGTGGTCGGCGCAACCAATGGAACCACGGCGAGACCGGCCGACGAGAGTGCCGCCCGGGCCTCGTCATCCTCACCCGGCGGCAGATCCGGGAGGATCACCCCGGCAGCCCCGGCCGCCACCGCCCGCTCGCCGAACGCGGCCGGTCCGCCTCCGCCGAGGACGGAGTTGGCGTAGGCCATCAGAACCACCGGCACCCGATCCGCGACGCTGCGGCAGATCTCGAACACCTCGGCCAGGCCGGTTCCTGCGGCAAGGGCCCGGGTCGCCGCATCGTGGATCACCGGACCGTCGGCGAGGGGATCGGAGAAGGGGACTCCGAGTTCGATCAGGTCCGCTCCCGCATCGGTGTAGGCGCGGGCGATCTCGAGCGAGGTCTCCGGATCCGGAAACCCGGCGGTCATGAACGGCATCAGGGCCGCCCGACGCTCCGAACGGCAACTGGCGAAGGCGGCCGCGATCCGCTCCGGGCCGGTCACACCGGGACCCCGATCGCGAGGACCTCCGCGAGGTCCTTGTCGCCCCTGCCGGAGAGACAGATCACGTCGTATCCCGTTCCCCCGACCCGGCCTTCCCCGATCGCCCAGGCGATCGCGTGGGAGGACTCGAGCGCCGGGATGATCCCTTCCAGGCGACTCAGGCTGCGGAACGCAGCGAGCGCATCGCGATCGGAGACGGCCACGTAACGGGCCCTCCCCCGGTCCCTCAGCCAGGCATGTTCCGGTCCGACCCCGGGATAGTCGAGGCCGGCCGAGATCGAGTGAGCTTCGAGAATCTGACCCTCCTCGTCGGTCAGCACAGCCGAGAGCGACCCGTGAAGGACGGACTTCGAACCGGCCGAAAGCGAGGCCCCGTGGCGGACCGTGTCGAGGCCTTCCCCGGCAGCCTCGACCCCGATCAGTTCCACCCCCCCGTCGGCAACGAATCCGGCGAAAGTCCCGATCGCGTTCGAGCCGCCGCCGACACAGGCGATCACCCGGTCGGGAAGCTCACCCCGCTGCTCCAGCGCCTGCTCCCGGGCCTCGTCGCCGATCACCCGCTGGAGGTCACGCACCAGCCCCGGGAAGGGATGGGGTCCGACCGCCGAGCCGATCACGTAGTGGGTGGTGGCCACGTTGGCGACCCAGTCGCGGATCGCGGCGGAGACAGCCTCTTTCAGGGTGCGGGCACCCGCCTCGACCGGGACCACCTCGGCCCCGAGCAGACCCATCCGCTCGACGTTGGGCCGCTGGCGGCGGATGTCTTCGGAACCCATGAAGACGACGCACTCGATGTTCAACAGGGCGCAGGCGGTGGCGGCGGCCACCCCGTGCTGGCCGGCACCGGTCTCGGCGATGATCCGGGTCTTGCCCATGCGCTTGGCGAGCAGAACCTGGCCGATCGCGTTGTTGATCTTGTGGGCGCCGGTGTGGGCCAGATCCTCGCGTTTCAGAAAGGTGGTCCGGCCGACCTCCTCACTCAGACGTTCGGCCAGGTAAAGCGGGGTCGGACGACCGACGTAGTCGCGGGCGAGTGCCGCGAGGCGATCCCGGAAAGCCAGGTCGGAACGGGCCTCGTCCCAGGCCTCGGTGAGTTCATCCAGCGCCGGTATCAGGGTCTCGGGAACGTACCGTCCGCCGTAGGGGCCAAAGCGTCCCTCGGGGAACTCCGGTCCCACCTCATCCTGGCTCACGCTCCGGCCACCGGGGTGTAGTGGGCGGCTTCGAAGAAGCTGGCCATCCGGCCGTGGTCCTTGATTCCGGGCTTCCGTTCCACCCCGCTGGCCACATCGACCGCGTCGGGTCTCACCACCCGGATCGCCTCGGTCACGTTCTCGGGGTCGAGCCCGCCGGCGAGGATGAAAGGCATCGCCGAGTGGTGATCGGCCAGAAGCTCCCAGTCAAAGGCATTTCCGGTTCCGCCCCAGGTTCCGCGTCCGCCGCTGTCAAACAGGTGGAAGTCGGTTCCGCGGTAGGCCTCGGCCCGGCGGATGTCGGCCGCACTGGCCACGTGGATCGCCTTGATCACCTTGACCCCGGTTCTACGGGCGACCTCGAGACAGAACTGGGCGCCCTCGTTTCCGGAAAGCTGGACCATCGAGAGATGGGCGTTCTCGACCGCGGCCACCACCCGCTCCAGGGTGGGATTGACGAAGACCCCGACGATCTCGGCATCCCGGCGAAACTCGGTGCCGATTCCGGCCGCGACCGATGCCTTGACGGACCGCGGACTCTCCTTGTGATGGATCAGCCCGATCGCCCAGGCACCGAGCTCCACCGCCAGCGCGGCGTCCTCGTGATTGGTGATTCCACAGACCTTGACCTTCATCCGGTCAAGCGTACGCGAACCGCTCCCTTCGAGGACGGGGCCGACCACTCACGATGGAGTGTTCGGCCCCGCCGCCGCGCTGGACTCTCCTGCCAGGGTCGCCGCTACTGCCCGAATCCCGGGGGTACCGGCGTCGCTTCGCCCTGTCCGGAATCCTGTGGAGTCTGCTCGCCGGAGCCGGAGGCGCTGTCCGGGCGCACCCCCAGAGTGACGGTCAGATCCTTGGTCTCGCCATCACGGTTGACGGTCAGATCGAGTTCATCGCCGACCTTGGCGCTGTTGACGGCACTGACAACCTGCTTCATCGAGGTGACCTCGACCCCGTCGACCTTGGTGATCACGTCGCCGCCGGCCAGGATCTGTTCGGCTCCGACCGTCACCGGGGTGTCGCCACCCTTGATTCCGGCCTTGGCCGCGGCACTGCCCTTCTCCACGGTTCCGACCATCACGCCCTGGTCGACGTCGAGGTTGAGTGCCTCGGCGATCTCCGGGGTGATGGTTGCCGCGCTGATCCCGAGGAAGGCATGCTTGACCTCGCCGGTCTCCTTGATCTGCTCGACCACATCCTTGACCGTGCTCGAGGGCACCGCGAAGCCGATTCCCACGTTGCCACCCCCGGAGTTACCGGTTGCGATCTGGGAGTTCACCCCGATCACCTCGCCGTCCGCATTGATCAGGGGGCCACCGGAGTTGCCGGGGTTGATCGCCGCGTCGGTCTGGATCACGTTCGAGATCGAGGCGTTGTTGGTGCTCTGAATCTCACGCTGGAGTGCGGATACGATCCCGGTCGTGACGGTCCGGTCGAGCCCGAAAGGATTCCCGATTGCGACGACCGGGTCGCCGACCTTGACCGCATCGGAGTCGCCGAGCACCAGGGGATGAAGGGCGGATTCGGGCGCATCGACCTTGAGCAGGGCGAGGTCGGTTGAGGGATCCGCCCCCACCACCTCGGCCTTGTAGGAGGTCTCGTCGTCACCAAGCTTGACCGTGACCTTCGAGGCACCGTCGATCACGTGGTTGTTGGTGACCATGTGGCCTTCACTGTCGATCAGGAACCCGGAGCCGGTCGCCGTGCCCTGCTCTGCCTGACCGTAGGGGTCGAACGGTGACGAACCGGTGCTGATTCCCTCGGCAGTGATGAAGCCGACCCCGGCCCCGTCACGCTTGTAGATCTCGTGGACGAGACCCTCGTCGGACTTCCGGTTGGAGGCCGGAATCGAGTTGGCGATCGTCCGGTTCACCGTTTCGGTCTTGCCGACGAGACCGGCGGAGATCGCTCCGAAGCCGAGAACGGCCACGACAAGTCCGCCGGCCAGCCCGGCCAGCAGGGTCCTTGCCATTCCGGGCCGTCCACGGGACTCGGGGCTGTTGTCTGAAGATGAGGCGGCCGGATCCTGTGATCCGGCCGGCGGGAAACTGCGAGGGGTTTCGTTCATGCGGGCAATCCTTGCTTGGTGCCATTGAGGCCGGCTAAGTCGATCCATAACCTTGCCTAAAACGGGAGGGGATTTGGAAACGGGGACCGGTTTTCCGGCCGAAACCGGTTCAGGGCAGGAAGTGTTCGGTGGTGGCGTCGCTCATTCCGGCGAGCTCCCGGACCTTCCGCTCAGGGTCGTCGGAGCGCATCAGGCTCTCTCCGATCAGCGCGGCGTCCACCCCGACCCGGTCCATCTCGACCAGTTCCTCGCGGTGGGAGATCCCGCTCTCGGTGACCACGGTGTGCCCGGCCGGCACGTCGGTGATCAGGTCGTAGGTTGTCTGAACGTCCACCACACCGGTGTCGAGGTTACGGTTGTTGATGCCGATGATCTCCGCTCCGACCTCGAGTGCGCGCTCCAGCTCGGGCGGGCTGTGAACCTCGATCAGGCAGTCGAGATCCAGTTCCGCCGCCTGATGCTGGAACTCGGACAGCTGCCGGTTGTCGAGGACCGCGACGATCAGCAGCACCGCATCGGCACCGCTCGCCGCCGCCTCGACCAGCTGGTACGGATCGACGATGAAGTCCTTGCGCAGGATCGGCAGGGTGCTGTTGGCCCTCGCCGCGGCGAGATCCTCGAGTCGACCGTTGAAGTGAGCTTCGTCGGTGAGTACCGAGAGCGCGGCCGCCCCACCGGCTTCATAGGCGGACACCTGGTCGGCTAGTTCGGTTCCGGGTGCGAGTTCACCGGCGCTCGGCGAGCGACGCTTGAACTCGCAGATCAGCGACATGCCGTTGGGTCGGGCAAGCGCCTCCTGAAACGGTCGGCTGGGACCACGGGTCGAGAGCCGCTCTTCAAGCCGCTCCAGAGGAACCCGGCTCCGGCGTTCCTCCACCCCATCTGCCGCCGATGAAATTAGCTGCTCGAGAATGCCCACAGTCTGCGCACAGCCTACCGTTATGCGGACGCGGCAACCAGCCGCTCCAGGACATCCGCCGCACTGCCGGAATCGATCGACTCCCGGGCCCGCTCGACCGCTTCGCCGAATCCGTCCGCCCGGCCACCGACCTGGATCGCAGCCGCGGCATTGAGCACGGCGAGATCACGACGGGGTGAAACCTCACCGGCCAGAATCCGCCTGGTGAACGCCGCGTTCTCGGCCGGTGCCCCGCCGGTGACCTCGGACAGCTCGGCCCGGCCGACCCCGTAATCCTCCGGCCGGATGAAGCTCTCCTCGGTGCCCCCGTCCCGAACCTCGATCACCCTGGTCTCGCCGGAGATCGAGATCTCGTCCATTCCGTCGTCGGCGGAGACGACCATCGCCCGTTCGGCCCCGAGACCGACCAGGGCTTCGGCGATCGACTCCTGGTAGCGACGGTTCGCGACCCCGAGCACCTGTCTGGTGGCTCCGGCCGGATTGGTCAGCGGACCGAGGAAGTTGAAGATCGTGTGGACGGCCAGCTCCTTTCGCACCGGGACGACGTGGGCCATCGCCTGATGGTGCCGGGGGGCGAAGAGGAATCCGAACCCGAACTCGTCGATCGCCCGTCCGATGGCGGCCGGATCGAGCTCTATGTTCACCCCGAGCGCCTCGAGCAGGTCTGCCGATCCACACTGGCTCGTGTTTGACCGGGCTCCGTGTTTCGCCACCGCGCAGCCGGCTCCGGCGGCGATCAGGGCGGCCGTGGTCGAGACGTTGAAGGTCGACGGGCCGCCGCCGGTCCCGGCGGTGTCGACCAGGTCGGTTCGTCCGGTTTCGACCGGGGTGGCCAGGGATCTCATGGTGCGGGCCAGACCAACCAGTTCCGGCACGGTTTCGCCCTTGGTCCGAAGTGCGATCAGGAAAGCCGCGGTCTGGACTTCGCTCGTCCGGCCCTCCATCACTTCGGCCAGGACGGCAGAGGCGTGGTCGGCGGTGAGATGGTTCCCGGAAGCGACCGCATCAATCGCCCTGGTCAGGATCTCGTTCGGCATCAGACACCCGCTTTCTTGTTGCCGGACCGGTTCATCATTCCGCCCCGCTCGGTCGGCATCTCCGCTCCGATGAAGGTCGCGATCATCTGTTTCCCGAGCGGGGTGAGTACCGATTCCGGATGGAACTGAACCCCTTCGGCCGGCAGCTCCCGGTGTCGCACCGCCATCGCCAGCTCTCCGAGTGCGGCGCTGACCTCGAACTCCTCGGGGATCGAGTCGACCACCAGCGAGTGATAGCGCCCGACCGTGAGCGGACTCGGCAGGCCTTTGAAAACACCCCGGCCATCGTGCTCGACCTCGGCGCTCTTGCCGTGAACGGGCTCGCCCTGGACCACGCTGCCACCGAACGCCTGAACCATGGCCTGGTGCCCGAGGCACACCCCGAGCACCGGGATTCCGGCCCGGGCGAAGGCGGGGATTGCCTCCAGGGAAACGCCCGCCTCGTCCGGGGTACATGGCCCGGGTGAGACCACCAGCCGGTCGTAGCCGCCGGCCAGCAGGTCCTCGACCGGTCGGGCGTCATTTCTGACCGTCTCGACCTCGGCCCCAAGTTCACCCAGGTACTGCACGAGGTTCCAGACGAAGGAGTCGTAGTTGTCGATCATCAGGACGCGCATCAGGGCCAGTCCGGATGTTCGCAGGCCATCTCGACCGCCCGGAACATCGCCTTCGCCTTGTTCACCGATTCCCGGTACTCGTAGTCCGGCCTGGCGTCGAACACGGTTCCGCCGCCGGCCTGGATGTGGACCTGTCCGTCCTTGATGATCGCGGTGCGGATGTGGATCGCGGTGTCGAGATCACCGTTCCAGGAGAGGTAGCCGACCGCCCCGCCGTAGAAGGAGCGCTTCACCGGCTCGACCTCATCGATGATCTGCATCGCCCGTACCTTGGGGGCACCGGACAGGGTGCCGGCCGGCAGGGCCGAACGGAGAACATCAAGGGCGCCTCGGTCGGCGGGCAGGCGGCCGGTGACCCGGCTCACGATGTGCATTACGTGGGAATAGGTCTCGACCACCATCAACTCCTCGACCTCGACCGAACCGTAGATCGCCTCCCGGCCGATGTCGTTGCGGGCCAGGTCAACCAGCATCACGTGCTCAGCTCGTTCCTTGGGATCGGAGACCAGTTTTTCCGCCAGGGCGCGGTCTTCCTCCTCGCTTGATCCGCGAGGCGAGGTACCGGCGATCGGACGGATCTCCACCCGATCTCCGTTCACCTTGAGCAGCGGCTCCGGTGAGGCTCCGGCGATCTGGAAGTCCCCGAACTCGAGGAAGTACATGTACGGCGACGGGTTGATTGCCCGCAGGCCCCGGTAGATCGAGAGCGGATCCGCCGGTGTCTCGGCCGAGAAACGCTGGGAGGGTACGACCTGGAAGGCATCTCCCCGGCGGATGTACTCGACGATCCTTTCGACCGTTCCTTCGAACTGTTCCCGGGTCAGGTTCGAGCTGAACTCGGGGGGCTCGACCGGACCGGCGTCGGGATTGACCGGGACCGGTCCGCGCAGCCGCTCCCGCACCGCGGCGATCCGGTCGGCGGCGGCATTCCAGGCGGAGCCGAAATCATCGTGGTCGTCGGCCCAGGCACAGGCGATGATCGTGAGCTGGTTGTGAAGGTGATCGAAGGCCAGCAGGACGTCGGTGATCATCAGGGCCAGGTCGGGCAGTTCGAGCGGGTCGTCCGCCGGATCGCCGAGTGGCTCCTGGGTCCGCACCAGGTCGTAGCCGAAAAGGCCGACCGCGCCCCCGGCGAACGGGGGCAGGCCGGGTCGCTCCGCCACCCGGTAGCGGTCGAGGTATTCACCGAGAGCCCGGTACGGATCCGGCGCGTCGAACCGCTCAATCACCGGGGCCTCTTCGGAGACCGCATCCCCGGCGAACTCGGTCAGCTCGCCCGCGCGCCAACGGAGGATCCGGTGTGGTCCCGCCCCGACAAACGAGAACCGGCCCACCTGGCCCCGTTCGGCCGACTCCAGAAGGAAGGAAGGCCCGCCGTCGCGCAGCTTGAGCAGCGCCGAGACCGGGGTTTCACAGTCGTCGGTGTAGGTCAGGCTGACCGGCACCACGTTCGCCGCAGCCGCAAGTTCCCTGGCCTTGGCCAGGTCCGGTTCCAGCCGGGCGATCAGTTCAGGCGCGACGGCCATTCAGGACCTCACCCACCTGATCCAGAGTGATCCCGCGGCTGCGGATCAGGGCCGTCAGGTGGAACAGCACGTCGGCAGCTTCCTCGGCCACCCGTTGATCCGATTCCTCGCGGACCGCCCGACTCACCTCTTCGGCCTCCTCCATCACCTTCTCGCCGGCGAACGCGGGGTCGTCGAGCAGCCGGACCACGTAACTTCCTTCAGGCCGATCCGCGGACCTCGACCCGATCGTTCGGGCCAGTGTGGCCAACGCCTCGCCCGGCACCGGTGCGGGGCTCGATCCGGTCTCGAGGTCACGGTAGAAGCAGCTGCGCTCCCCGGTATGGCAGGCCGGACCGGCCGGTTCGACCAGGGCGACGATCGCATCCGCGTCACAGTCGATTCTGAGCTGAAGGACCCGTTGAACGTTGCCGGACTCCTCGCCCTTGTGCCAGATTCGCTGCCGCGACCGGCTGAAGAAGTGCATCTCGCCGGTCTGTCGGGTCAGATCGAGGGCCTCACGATTCATCCAGGCCAGGGTGAGCACCTCACCGGTGCGGCCATCCTGCATCACGCAGGGGAGCAGCCCGTCCGGTCCGAACCTCACCTCGGCGGCGCTCACTGGTTCTCCGCCGGCGCGACGCTGTCGCTGTCGGTTTCCGTCTCGGAGCTGATCGGGAGGTACCACCTGCCATCCTCCCGCACCACATCGACCGCATCGTTTCGACCCTTCAAGGTGACGCTGGCCCGATCTCCCGAGATCTCGATCGATTCCACCTCGACCGGGGGCTGGTCCCCGGCCTGCTTCAGAATCGCGCCGGTCTCGGTGATGCAGCGGGCCCGGGTGTTGAAGGTTTCCTCGAGGGAACTCGGGGCAATGAGGTCGCAGGCCGCCCCGGCATCCCGGTTGGCCGTCGCCTGATTGACCTGGGTGATCAGGTCGCGGATCGCCTGCTCATCGGCAGCATCGTTCCCGGACTCCCCACCGCAACCGGCGAATGCCAGGAGTGCGACAGAGGTGATTGCCAGAGCGGTGGCTGCTCGCTTCATGCGGGCATCCTACGGAACCGGCCGACGGGAACCGTCCGCTCTCCTGCCGTTCGGTGGCAGGCGCCGAGCGGAGTTTCTGCTTTCAGATGCCCTCGGGGAACCAGATCGCGATCTCGCGGGCCGCCGACTCGTCGGAATCGGAGCCGTGCACCATGTTGAGGGTCATCTCGAGGGCGAAATCACCGCGGATCGAACCGGGTGCGGCCTCAACCGGGTTGGTGGCGCCGATCAGCTGACGGGCAGCCGGAACCGCGTCGGGTCCTTCCAGCACCGCGGCAACCAGCGGTCCGCCGGTGATGAACTCGACCAGTTCGCCGAAAAACGGCTTCTCGCGATGCTCGGCGTAGTGGTCGTTGGCGATCGCTTCGGTCGCGGTCAGCTTCTTCAGTGCCGTGATGCGAAGGCCCTTGCGTTCGAATCGGGCGAGCACCTCCCCGGTCAGGGCGCGTTCGAAGGCATCGGGCTTCACCAGGATCAGGGTCTGGGACATGAGTTCGTACTCCGTGTGGTTGGTTTGAGGTGGATTTCAGCGACCGCGGTTGATCGGTTCGCGCTTGGTCGCCGCCGCCTTCTTGGGCGGTTCGCCGGTCCGGGTTTCATCCGGATCTTTCGGGGTCCGTCGCCGGGACCTTGACTCGCCGTCCCCGGTCGAGGCGGCAGCAGGGTCGCGCTCCGCCCGGCCGCTCCGACTCCGGGAAGACCCGGTCCTGGGGGACGAGTCGGAGCTCTCCGACTTGCCGGACGCGGACCGGGACGGGGTCCGGCCCTTGTCTGCCGGCTTCTTGCCTCCGCGCGCGGGTCTGCGTGGTGCGATCAGGGTCTTTTCGCAGTACGGGCAGACCTTCCAGCCCAGGCCCACCGGACGGGAACACTCGGGACAGGGCTGTTTCAATCGGGTTCGACAACCCGGGCAGCGGATGAAGTCGGACTCGACCGGGGTTCCGCACTTGTGGCAGGAGTTGTGCTCGAGGTGCCGGAGCCGGATCTCGGATTCGTGAATCTCGGTTTCCCGCTCACGCACATCCTCGAGGAACTCCGGCGGCCGGAGGATCGTGTAGATGATCGTTCCGACAAAGGGAAAGAGCGAGGCCGCGGTGGCGCAACCGACCAGGAACGGATCCGAGATCCGGCGCCGGGCGTCGGTCAGGGTGAACACGATCAGGGCCAGCCAGACGGCGACCAGCACGAGCACGAAGATCGTGACGGCCAGGTTCAGGGCGGTGTTTCCGATTCCAAAGATGGCGAGAGGCATGAGCTACTAGAGAAACATCCTTCCGAATAGGTACCCGATGCCGAAAAAGACGAGGATCACGATCGCCACAACGGCAGCGACCAGCGCCATCATCGACAGCAGTTGGGAGCCAGTCTGACGATTCACCGCGTAATCGTCGCATAACCGGCGGATTCCAGACGGTCCGGGGGCGGCTGGTCGGCAGATTTCCGCCGACCTGCTGACCCCGCTCAGGTTTCGACCGAGAGCAGGAAGTGGGAGCCCGTGAGCAGGGCTGTGCCTCCCGCCTCGACCGCCAGCCGCCGGGTCCGGTGGATCGCCTCCCGCGGATCGACGACGATCTCACCGGGAATTCCTTCCCGCGATGCAAGTTCGATCAGCTCCTCCGGGGGTCTGGCTCTTGCCCCGGGACGCCCTCTGGCCGAGAGCAGCGAGACCGGAAGATCGGTGAAGACCGCCCGATCGACCACCCCCGCCAGCTCGGCCAGCATCCCCGCAGCATCCTTGTCGGCGAGAACCGCGAAACAGACGATCACCGGGCCGTCGCCGACCACTTCCGGCAGGGCGGCGGCAAGGGCGGCCGCCCCGGCCCGGTTGTGGGCCACATCGGCAAAGGTCGGTGGTTCTGCCCCGATCCGCTCGAGACGTCCGGGGATGACCGTGTTCGCCGCTACCTCGGCGGTCAGATCGGGATCGATCCGGCCGAGGTAAAGCCCGGCGGCCGACTCGGCCACCGCGAAGTTCCGGCGCTGAAACGACCCACCGCCGGCTCCCGGCCCGGGATCGACCGCCCGGACGACCTCGGCCCCGACCGCCTGCGCGGTCTCCCGGGCCAGTTGCTCCACCTCGGCGGAGAGACAGCCGATGATCAGAGTCGTCCCGGGGCGGAGAACCGCCAGCTTTTCGGCCGCGATCTCGAGCTCGGTTTCGCCGAGATACTCGGTGTGATCGCGCCCGATCGTGGTGAGCACCGTGGCCAGCGAGTTGATCGTGTTGGTCGCATCGAGCCTTCCGCCGAGGCCCGCCTCGATCAACGCGAGCTCCACCCCGGCTTCAGCCAGGACGAGAAACGCCGCCGCGGTCGCCAGCTCGAACTGGGTCACTTCGTCTCCGGGCTCGAGTCGCAACCTCAACCGGTCGGCGGCGGCTGCGGTCCGCTCCACTGCCTCACCGAAGCGAGCGGGATCGACCTCGACTCCGTCAATCAGGACCCGCTCCGACCAGTGATTCATGTGGGGCGAGAGCGAACAGCCTGTACGCCGGCCATGAGCGGTGACGATCGCCGCAGTCATGCGGGCGACCGAGGTCTTGCCGTTGGTTCCGACCACGTGAATCGAGTCGAACGCATCCTGGGGCCGCCCCAGTTCCCCGGAGAGCAGATTCATCCGCTCCAGGCCGAGCTTCCAGCCGACCGGATTGAGCGAGTCGAGGAATGCGTCCGGATCCACCGGAACTCAGTTCAGCCGAGTTCGGCCAGTTCGGCGAGGACCCGATCGAGCTTCTCCCGCTCCTCGGCAACCACCTCCGCCGGGGCCCGCTCGACGAAGCGCTCGTTCCCGAGCTTCGCCTCGATCTTCCTGCGCTCGCCGTCCAGCTTGCCGCGGCGCGCATCGAGCCGGGCCGAAACCGCAGCCAGGTCAAGCCCCTCGCTCGCCCGGATCCCGAACCCGGCGACGGTGGCGACCGGGTCACCCTCGCCCGGACCGACCCTGACCCGGCTGAGGCGGCCGACGAACTCCGGCACGGAGCCGGGATCACCGGCCGCGTCGAGGGTGACCCGGGCCGGTACCCCGGCCAGGTCGCGCCAGCCACGAAGCTGTCGGGTGGTGGTGATCGCTCTGCCCACCTCCCGCTCGATCTCTTCGCCGACCCGGGCTGCGTCCGATTCGGGGAAGCCGTGGACCACCAGATGCCCTTCCCGGTACGGGTGGTATCGCCAGATCTCCTCGGTGACGAACGGCATCACCGGGTGAACCAGGGCAAGGGTCCGTTCCAGGGTGTGGAGCAGCACCGGCGCCAGTTCCGGATCGCGGTCGTAGATCCGGGGCTTGGCGATCTCCAGGTACCAGTCGCAGAGGTCGGAGAAGACAAAGGAGTAGAGCTCCTGGACCGCATGGGCGAAGTCGTAACCGGCGAGCAGTTCGCTGACCCGTTCGACCGTCGACTCCAGCCGGGAGAGGATCCAGCGGTCCTCGAGGGCGGCCGGATCGGACGGCACCGACCGGTCCTCGGGCGGCTCGGTGTTGAGCAGGATCAGCCGGGAGGCGTTCCAGAGCTTGTTGGCCAGATCGCGGCCCTGCTGGACCTTGGCGTCCGAGTAGCGGACGTCCTGGGTCGAGGACATCGCCAGCAGGCCGAACCTGAGGGCGTCGGCCCCGTGTTCGCCGATCTCGTCGAGCGGATCGATTCCGGTTCCGAGGCTTTTCGACATCCGCCTTCCGTCGCGAGCCTGGATCACCGAGTGGACGTAGACGTCGTTGAAGGGAATGTCGTCGGCGAACTCGATCCCGGTCATGATCATCCGGGCCACCCAGAGAAAGAGGATCTCCCGGGCGGTGGTCAGGAAGTCGGTCGGGTAGAACGCCTTGAGTTCGGCCGTCTCCTCGGGCCAGCCGAGCGTGGCGAACGGCCAGATCGCCGAGGAGAACCAGGTGTCGAGCACGTCCTCCTCCTGAATCCACCCGTCGCCCTCCGGCGGTTCCTCCCCGGCGTGAATCTCCTCCCCGCGATACCAGACCGGGATCCGGTGACCCCACCAGAGCTGACGGGAGACACACCACGGCCGGATCTCGCGCATCCAGTCGAGATACACCCGCTTCCAGCGTTCCGGGGTGATCATTACCCGGTCACGCTCGACCGCCTCGATCGCCGGCCTGGCCAGTTCCTCCATCCGGCAGAACCACTGGAGCGAGATCAGCGGTTCGATCCGCTCTCCGGAGCGATGCGAGAACGGGACCGAGTGGATGTAGGGCTCGCGGCCCGAGAGCGAGCCTTCGCTTTCCAGCGCCGCGATCACCGCGACCTGGGCTTCGGCCACGGTCATTCCGGTGAACTGCTCCCCCGCTTCGGCGGTCATCCGGCCGTCCTCGCCGATGATCGAGATCTCCTCCAGACCGTGGCGACGACCGATCTCGAAGTCGTTCGCGTCGTGGCCCGGGGTGATCTTGAGGGCGCCGGTTCCGAACTCGAGTTCGACGTGCTCGTCGGCGATGATCGGCAGCCGACGGCCGACCAGGGGCAGAATGCAGTGAGAGCCGATCAGGTCGGCGTAGCGCTCATCGGCCGGGTTCACCGCAACCGCGGTGTCGGCCATGATCGTTTCCGGTCGGACGGTGGCCACGGTCAGGACCCGATCGCTGCCCTCGACCGGGTAGTCGATCGAGAAGAGAGTGTCCTCGACCTCGCGGTTTTCGACCTCGAGGTCGGAGATCGCCGAGCGGGACCCGGGATCCCAGTTGACCATGTAGTTGTCGCGGTAGATCAGGCCCTTCTCGAACAGGGCGACGAAGACCTTGCGCACCGCGAGGGCGTAGCCGTCATCCAGGGTGAACCGCTCCCGGCCGTAGTCGACCGAGGCCCCGATCCGCTTGTACTGCTCGACGATCTTCGAGCCGTACTCCTCCTTCCACTCCCAGACCTTTTCGGTGAACGCCTCCCGGCCGATCTCGTGCCGGTCGATCCCCTCGGTCCGCAGCATCTTCTCGACCACCGACTGGGTCGCGATCCCGGCGTGATCGGTGCCGAGGATCCAGAGCGTGTTCTTCCCTCGCATCCGGTTCATCCGGACCAGGCTGTCCTGGATCGAACTGTTCAGGGCGTGCCCCATGTGGAGGACCCCGGTCACGTTCGGAGGCGGGATAGCTACCGAGAAGTTGTCTTCGGGGCTGCCTGCAGCCTCGGGGTGGAAGTAGCCGCCATCAAGCCACTCGGCGAAGATCGGGCCTTCGGCCTCGGCGGGAACCCACTTGGTGGTCTCTTCAAGCTTCTTTCGATCGGCGGCGTCCACGACGGCCGATGTTATCGCCGCAGAGCGGGGGCCAAATCCGTCGCTGCGAAGTCATCACCCTTGAACAACAGCGGCTCCTCCAGGGCCGAGGCGAGTCCGCAGACACAGAGGTCACCGAAGTTGAGCCTGTCCGCATGGTTGCCCTTGCCGAAGCGCCGCCAGGCCCGTCGGCCTTCGTTGACCTGCTCGGTGTCGAGATCGGCGATCTCGATTCCCAGACGATGAATCAGCATGTCCAGTTCGTGTCCTCCTGGATCACCGAGCCTGGATTCAGCCACGATCCCGGCTTCGAGCAGACTGGCCGACGACATCAATCGAACGGGATCGTCAAGGATCGCGGCCGCGAAATCGTCTGCTTCGGGCTCGCCGAGCAGGATCGCAATCAAGGCTGAACTGTCGATCACCATCGGTCGACTCAGCTCGGGAGTCCGTGTTCGTCATATCCGATGATCTCGTCCGGGGAGCGGTCATCCAGCACCGGCAGCCTGCTCACCCGGTCGATGATGCGATGGATTTCCTCCATCGCGTCAGCGCGGTCCCCGCGACTGCGGACCCGTCGCAGCTTCTCCCGGGCCGCGTTGCCGACCGCGTCGGTCAGACTCTCCCCCGTCGCCAAAGCCAGTTCACGGACAACCCGGTCCGTCTCCTCGTCTTTGATGTTGAAGGCCATGTCTAGATTTTAGAGCGCTTTCTAGATGCGGTCAAGTGGGCGCCGGGATCCAACTTCAGCCTGTTGTTCCGACGGGCAGACGGCACATCGGTGGCTCTATTTCACACCGTCCGGGATGGTCTGACAGAGTGCTGACTGATGAGCGAACCGGATCAAGCCGACACGGGACGCAACCGGGGGCGTCTGCTCACCCGGGCTCTTGCAGTGGTGGCAATCGATGCTGCGGCCCTGCTCGTGATCGAGGGGCTGCTGCCTGGCTTCGACATGCACGGACGCGGGGCCGCCCTGGCGACCGCGGTCGGGGTCGGTCTGGTCAACTCGTTGATCTGGCCCGTACTCTCGCGTTTCACCCTCAAGCTGAGTGTGCTGACCCTCGGTCTCTGGGGTCTCTTCCTCAACGCCCTGCTGGTCGGCCTCGCTCTGACCGTGATGCCATGGGTGCGGATCGACGGGCTGCCGGAAGCGATCCTGATCTCGGTGGTGATGGCGATCCTGACCTCGCTGTTTTCATCACTTTTCGCGATCGACGAGGACAGCACCTGGTACTACAACGTGGTCAGGGCCCAGCTGAAACGGCGGGGCGACGTGCTGAAAAGCGACCAGCCCGGTGTGGTGTTCCTCGAGATCGACGGTCTGGCCCACGATGTCCTGCGGCGGGCGATGATCAACGGCAGTGCCCCGGCAATGGCTAGCTGGCTGCGCGCCGGAAGTCACAGACTCCAGGGCTGGGAGACGGACTGGTCTTCACAGACCGGAGCCTGCCAGGCCGGGATCCTCCACGGGAACAACGGCGAGATGCCCGCCTTCCGCTGGTGGGAGAAGGGTCCGGGCAAGGCGATCGTGACCAATCATCCGCGTGATGCAGCCGAGATCGAACGCCGGCAGTCCGACGGCCACGGCCTGCTGGCCGAGGACGGAGCCAGCCGGGCCAACATTCTCTCCGGCGACGCCCCCCACTCGCTGCTGACGATGAGCACCGTGCTCAAGTCCCGGGGCCGGATCGGCAGGGACTACGCCGCCTACTTCGCCCGACCCTACGGGGTGATCAAGACCGGCCTTCACACGGTGGCCGAGATCGCCCGGGAGCGCCGGGACAACCGTCGCCAGGAACGAACCGGGATCGAGCCGAAGATCAGCCGCTCCCGCACCTACGCGGTGATGCGGGCCTGGGCCACGGTGATCCAGCTCGACCTGCAGGTGGCGGCGGTGATCGGAGACATGCTGGCCGGCCGGCCGGCGATCTACACCACCTTTCTGGCCTACGACGAGGTCGCCCACCACTCCGGGATCGAACGGCCGGAGACCCTGGGATCGCTGCGCAAGGTCGACCGCGAGATCGACCGGATCCGCCGGATCCTGCCGGAAGCACCCCGCCCATACCACCTGGTCGTCCTGTCCGACCACGGACAGACCCAGGGGGCGACCTTCCTCCAGCGCTACGGCCTGACCCTGGAACAGCTGGTCGAGCAGGCGACCGGCATCGACGCGGAGGGTTCCGGCCCGGAAGGCGAGGCCAACCCTCGTGCCTACATCAGCGCCGGGGTCGAGGAGGCAAGCCAGGAAGAGGGCGCGGTCGGCACGGCGGCCAAGGCCGCGGCCAGACGCGACCCGAACCGGGATGACCTCGGCCTCGACCCCGCCCCGGACCAGGACGGAGAAGAGGTCCCCGAGGTTTCGGTGATGGCCTCCGGCTGCCTCGGCCTGGTCACCTTTCCGCGGGAGCCCGGACGGCTGACCCGGGAGCGGATCGACCGGATCCACCCCGATCTGATCGACACCCTGAGCCGGCATCCGGGGATCGGATTCGTGATGGTCGATTCCGAGCGCGGCGGCGTGGCGATCGGGGCCGAGGGCTGTCACTGGCTGGAGACCGGCGAGATCGAGGGAATCGACCCATTGGCCGCGTTTGGAGAAAATACCGCGGCTCATGTGCTGCGCACCCACCGCTTCGCCAACTGCCCGGACATCATGATCAACAGCACCTGGTGGCCGGATCTGGACGAGGTGGCCGCCTTCGAGGAGCTGGTCGGCTCACACGGCGGCCTGGGCGGACCGCAGTCCCACCCCTTCGTGCTGCATCCAACCGAGCTTCCCTGGCCGGATCAGCCCGTGGTCGGGGCCGAGGCGATCCACCGGATCCTCAAGGGCTGGCTGCCTCCGGTGAACCCCCGGGACGAGTCAGAGACTCCCCCGGCCTGAGCACCCGACGGTCCAGATCGGGGGCCAGTTCCGTCATCTGCCGGTCGAAGGCACGGGCGGGCGTTTCGAGCAGGCTGCCGCGAATCCGCTTCATGCCGATCGGGAAGTAGGTGCCCCAGTGGATCGGCACGGTCAAACCGGGTTTGAGCAGCGCCGCAGCCCGGGCCGCTCCGCGGGGATCCATGTGACCGGCCCCGAGCTTGTGTCCCCAACCCCAGATCGGCAGCAGCGCCAGGTCCGGCCGGGCGACCATCTCGGCCAGACCAGGGTGAAGATCGGTGTCGCCGGCGAAGTAGATCCGTTGCCGGCCGGCGATCTCGTAACCGAGTGCTTCGATCCCGGTCCCGAACGGGTAGCGACGGCCGTCATGTTCGGCGTAGACGGCGGTCACCTCGACCGGCCCGACAGCGGTCCGCTCGCCGGTCCGCAGTTCGGTCACGTTCACGA
This sequence comes from Solirubrobacterales bacterium, assembly GCA_023958085.1. Lineage (GTDB taxonomy): Bacteria > Actinomycetota > Thermoleophilia > Solirubrobacterales > 70-9 > 67-14. The sequence continues at coordinate 93,628 of JAMLGI010000002.1, forward strand.
ACCCGGCCCGGTTCAGCCGTGGCCCGGCCCCGGCCGGGGCGATCACCCGGGTCCAGCGTCCGAAGCGTTTCAGTGAAGGCAGGTCGAGATGGTCGAGATGCTGGTGGGAGATCAGGATCGCGTCCGGATCCCGCAGCAGATCGGGGCCGGGAGGCGGGACCTGCCGGGCCAGATGCAGCACCCGCTTCCGCAGCACCGGATCGGTCAGCAGCCGCACCCCGTCAAGTTCCAGCAGGACGGTGGCATGTCCCCCCCAGGTGACCCTGAGGTCGCGTCTGTCCCTGTTCGTCCGCGAATCGCTCACGAGCCAAGCATACGAGCGGCCCCGAACGGTTACCGGGGGCGGCGATCAGGCGGATCGTTCGTCGAAGCCTTCGTGCTCGCGGGGGCCGGATGTACCGCGGTCGGGACCGGCGCCGCTATCCGGCGCGTTGATCGGACCGGGGCCGAAGCGGGTTTCGCCCTCATCGGTGGCACCGGTGACCAGGATCGGGGACTGCCGCTTCTCGATCGTCTCCCGGGTGACCACGCACTTGGTCACGTCGTGGCGCGAGGGTAGCTCGAACTGGACGTCGAGCAGGGCCTCCTCGATGATCGATCTGAGGCCCCGGGCGCCCGTTTCGTGAGCCAGGGCCCGATCCGAGATCGCTTCAAGGGAGTCCTCGGCGAAGACCAGTTCCACCCCGTCAAACTCGAAGAATCGTTCGAACTGACGGGTCAGGGCGTGGCGCGGCTCGGTCAGGATCCGCACCAGGTCGGCCCGGTCCAGCTGGTGGAGCGCCGCCACCACCGGCAGCCGGCCGATGAACTCGGGGATCAGGCCGAACTCGATCAGGTCCTCCGTGATCACCCGTTCAAACAGCTCTCCCGGATCGTCATGAGCAGAGTCACCGACTGCCTGTCCGAAACCGATGCCCTTGTGGCTGACCCGCCGCTCGATCACCTTCTCGAGCTCCGAGAAGGAGCCGCCGCAGATGAAGAGGATGTTGCTGGTGTCGATCGAGAGGAACTCCTGGTGCGGATGCTTGCGGCCGCCCTGGGGCGGGACCGCGGCGACCGTGCCCTCGAGGATCTTGAGCAGAGCCTGCTGGACTCCCTCCCCCGAGACGTCGCGGGTCAGCGACGGATTCTCGGCCTTGCGGGTGATCTTGTCGATCTCGTCGATGTAGATGATCCCGGTCTCGGCTCGTTTCAGGTCGAAGTCGGCGGCCTGGATCAGTTTCAACAGGATGTTCTCGACGTCCTCGCCGACGTATCCGGCCTCGGTCAGTGCGGTCGCGTCGGCGATCGCGAACGGAACGTTGAGGATCCGGGCCAGGGTCTGGGCCAGCAGGGTCTTGCCGCAGCCGGTCGGTCCGAGCAGCAGGATGTTCGACTTCTGGAGCTCGACCTCCGGTTCCTCGGTCTCGGCGATCCGGACCCGCTTGTAGTGGTTGTAGACCGCGACCGCGAGCGCCCGCTTGGCGGCCTCCTGGCCGACCACGTACTCGTCGAGGGTCGCGTTGATCTCCTTCGGCCTCGGCAGGCGCTCCAGGCCGGTGCCGGGCGAGCCCCCGGACGGGACGATCGCCTCCTCGTCGATGATCTCGTTGCAGAGGTCGATGCACTCGTCACAGATGTAGACCCCGGGGCCTGCGATCAGCTTCTTCACCTGCCGCTGGGACTTGCCGCAGAAGCTGCAGAGAAGCTGTTCGTTCGTGTCGCCTTGACGTGCCAGCGGATTACCCCCGGATTCGTGAGTGGGCTCGTCCTGCCTCACTCTAGGTCACGGATCACGCCGATGGGTGGATTCAACCGCGGCAGGATCCCTTGGCCCAGATACGACGGGAACGGGTCGCGACCTTCTCCGGCAAGCGAACTTGCCGTCCGGGATAGGGTCGGAACATGGAAATCGAGATTCGCCCGGTGACCGGGGACGAGTTTGAGGCGATCATCCCGCTGATCGTTGCCTACATGGAGTTTTACGAGGTAACCGGGATCGGCGAAGACCGGATCAGGGAGTACTTCGGACCGTTTGCGGGGGACCGGGACGACGCCTGGCTCCATGCCGCCTGGGACGGAGCGGATCCAGTCGGCTTCGCCTGCTACTACCGGGTCAGGAACTCACTGGCCGCGGCCGACACCTTGCTGCTCCATGATCTGTACGTGAAGGAGGACGTCCGTGGCGGCGGGGTGGGTCGCCGCCTGATCGAGACCGGCATCGGGATTGCCCGCAGCTTCGGTGCCCCCCAACTCGAGTGGTCGACCGCCCCAGACAACCAGGTCGCCCAGCGCCTCTACGACTCGACCGGGGCCGAGAAGTCCACCTGGCTCACCTACGAACTGAAGGTCGAGTAGCTCCCCCCGGCCGGGACTTCGCCGGGAACGGACTGAAGCCCGGGAATCCCGCTTCTTCGCGGGTTTCCCGGGCTTCGGTGGGTTACCAAAAGGTGATGCTTTGCCCGCCGGTGCGGGCCGGGGTCAGACTGCCGGGGGGGCGTCGACGGGAGGAACGTCGACCGGGGCAGCCGCCCCTTCCTTGATCTCCCGGAGATCGAAGTAGAGCACCGCGACGATGATCGATGCCCACGGGTAGATGATCACGGTCAGGGCGATCCCCACGATGATCCCGATGATCGGGGTGATTGCCGCCAGCAGGAAGACGGCGACGATGATCGCGACGTAGGCGATGACCAGGAGAATCCCGAGCCCGAGAATCCGCATCCGGTTGTCCCGGGTCAGGTCGGAACTGCGGGACATCGAGTCGAACACACCCTTGTCTTCCACCACCATCGCGGGTACCGTGACGATCCACATCAGGGTGAGGATGACCCCGGGGATGATCAGGAGGAAGTAGCCGATCGTGATCAGGATCGCGAGCACGATCGAGAGCAGGATCAGGGAGATGATCTTGGAGCTCACCGAGCCCAGGAGATCACCGACGGAGGCATCCACACGCCCGTCGAGGCGGGCGTCCTCGACGACCTTGACCACCGCTCCGGCAAGCCAGACACCGGCGACCATCTGAACCAGAGATCCGATGAACTGCAGGAACCCGCCGCCCTCGTTCAGCAGTCCGGTGATGATCCCGGCCGGGACCAGCAGGATGAGCGCGACGATCCAGACCGTCCCGAACGTCTTCTTCCAGAGATCGGTGGTCATCTCGAAGATTCCACCGATGTCGAGTGAACCGGATGAACCGGTCGCAGCATTCATTTTTTTCCTCCTAGGATTTCCGGGCGGGATGCCGCCCCGTTCAACCGCATTAGACACCGGCCGCCGGATACCTTCATCTGTGATCGGGCAACCGCGGCAGCGCTTTCGCCCCGACAGTTCAGGCAGGAGGACATCCCCGGGGAGCGACGCGGCACGCGGACAGGTCGCTCCCCGGACGACACTCAGGCCTGCGGCTGCTCCTGCTCGGGTCCGGCGCCTGTCTCGGGAAGGTTCCCGCCCGCCTCCGGTACCTGACCGGTGAGGATCGCGGTTTGACGCTCGATCCCTTCATTGATCCGGAACAGAACCATGGCGATCTCCAGGTAGATCCGCATCAGGATCGAGTACAGGACGAATCCCAGCGGCGCCAGGATGAGCAGCGTGAGCAGACCCATGCCGACGCTCTGAGCGAACGAACCGATCACGAAGATCAGCGCGCCGATGCCCAACAGGGCCAGCCCGATCACATAGATGACCTTGATGATGCGCGGGAACACGAAGTCGTGAAACGAGAAATCGTAGAGATCCCGAAAAAACCTGTCCATTTTGACTACCCCCTCGAGTTTGGTACCGGTACAGGTGACAACCCGATTAGACCCCCGGATCACCCCCGCTGTCAAGGGTCCCACGGGCACCATCGAAGCCTCCAGCGTCGGCTGCCGGCCCGTCCCTGACCCAGGACGACATCACCCGCCTATGCTGGGGCATGAACTCAGACCAGCCTGCCGGACCCCCAAACCCCGACCATCAGCCCGTCTCGGGGAAAGCACTACGCCGGGAAGTTCCGCGCAAGAGCCACGGCGAGTGGGAACCACAGCCCGGTCGTGACCCGATCGGGATCCTTCTGGCGCAGGAGATGGCCCGGGTGCCGGAGCTGCTGCCGATCCGGCACGGCCGGATGGCCGCCTCCCCGTTCGCCTTCTACCGGGGTGGGGCCGCGATCATGGCGGCCGATCTCGCCCCCACCCCGGCCACCGGAATCCGGGTGCAGGCCTGCGGGGACGCTCATATCTCGAACTTCGGCGGATATGCCGCCCCGGACCGGCGGCTGATCTTCGACCTGAACGACTTCGACGAGACCCTTCCCGCCGCCTGGGAGTGGGACGTCAAGCGGATGGCCGCCAGCGCGGTCATCGCCGCCCGGGAAAACGGGGCCGATCGCCAGACCGCCCGGCAGATCGCCCGGACCGGAGCCCGCCGCTACCGGGAGGTGATGCGGGAGCTTGCCGACCGGAGCTTCTGGGAGGTTTGGCACACCCGGCTCGACGTCAAGCGGATGATCAAGAGGCTCGAACGGGCCCGCGGCAAGGAGGCGGCGATCGACCTTCGCCGAGACACCGTGAAGGCAGGCCGGAAGGACAGCGACCGCGCCCTGCGGAAGCTCACCGAGACCCGTGGCGACGACCCTCGCTTCGCCAGCCGCCCGCCGCTCCTGGTGCCGGTCGAGGAGCTCGCCGGTGAGGAAGTGCTGCCGGGCCTCTGGCATCGGCTGGAAAACCTGCTCGCGATCTATCGCGAGACGCTCCCCGACGACCGCCGGTTTCTGCTCGACCACTATCGATTCGTCCACATGGCCCGCAAGGTGGTCGGGGTCGGCTCGGTCGGCACCCGGGCCTGGGTGCTCCTGCTGGTTTCCGGCAGGCGCCGGGATCCGCTGGTGCTTCAGGTGAAACAGGCCCAGGAGTCGGTCCTCGCACCCTACGCCGGAGCCTCCGCCTACCTGCGCCAGGGACAACGGGTGGTCGAGGGCCAGCGCCTCACCCAGGCGGCCAGCGACTCCCTGCTCGGCTGGCTCTGGGCCGAGGGACCGGAGGGTGTGGAGCGGGATTTCTATGTGCGCCAGCTCTGGGACGGAAAGCTCTCGTTCAACACCGACGCGATGGACGAGGGGAACCTGACCGCATACGTCTGGGCCTGCGGCGGTGCCCTGGCCCTCGCCCACGCCCGCTCCGGTGACCGGGTCGCGATCGCCGAGTACCTCGGCCGGAGCGATACCTTCGACCGGGCGATCGCCGAGTTCAGCGACCGCTATGCGGCCCGTAACCGGCTCGACTACGAGGAGTTTCTCGCCCGGATCGATTCCGGCGAGATCGAGGCCACAACCGGGGTTTAGCCTGTATCCACCGAAATCCGTGGATGCCGAGGTGTGCACGGCCAAGCCAGACGGAAATCGGTGTGCAGCTCGGGGTGAACCCCCTCGCAAACACCGATTTTCGTGTGGCGCCGTGCCGTGGGCGTTCCGGCGCCGCGCAGATCGGTGGATCCAGGTTTAGCTCCCCTGGTCAGCCGAGCCAGGATCTGAGCAACGGCCAGGGGTCCAGCAGCCTCCCGCGACTGCGGATCTCGATGTGGAGGTGGCAGGGGGTGCTCGCCGCGTTGCCCGTCTTGCCGATCGACCCGAGACGCCGACCCGCCCTCACCCGCTGGCCCTTGCGTACCCGGGCCGGTCGGCGCATGTGGGCGTAGAAGTAGGTGCGCCGTTCGGCCTCCCCCTTCAGCACCACGTAGTTGCCGTAGAGCACCGGATCGGTTCCGATCTTGAGGATGCGGCCGGAACGGACCGCTACCAGCGGGGTGCCGCAGCGCCCGGTTGCATCAAAGCCTTCGTGGGTCCGCCCCCCGGTCCTTCCGGCCCCGAACTCCCCTACCGGGCCACGGACACCGTGCCGCCCGGCGATCGGGTGGCGGTGACCGAACAGTCGAAACCTTGCGACTCGGTGGAAGGGTCCACCGACCGGACCAGCCACGGCGACGTACCGGCCGGGCGGGGCCAGCCTGCCGGATCGGGCGCGGCCGTTCCATACGAGCCGGTGCCAGCGTCCGGGGGCCGCACCCTGCGCCCCGCCGACCACGAAACGCCTGACGGTACGCCCGTTCCGGCGCCGTTTGAACCGGACCGCGACCGGGATCCGGTCACGGGCCCGGAAGCGAAAGAAGACCCGCAGCTGACGGACCGAGGCCGGAACCGACCGCTTGGGCACAACCTCGCCCCGGGTCAGACGGAAGCCGGGTCCGTCGTCTGGCGTCGAAGCCGTCGCCGTGGCAGCCGCGAAGGTCAGCACGACAAGCGCTGCGGGGACTGCACGGGTGAGGAAACGGCCGGAATCCGGTATTCGCCCAGTTCGCCGCACCGTTGGGCCGCCCGGGTTACCGGTGCTCGATAACCCGGTCGATGATGCCGTACTTGGTGGCTTCCTCGGCGCTCATGAAGTAGTCGCGCTCGGTGTCGTGGGTGATCTTTTCCAGGTCCTGGCCGGTGTGCTTGGCGAGGATCTTGTCGAGTCGACCGCGGGTGTCGATGATCTCGTTGGCGTGGATCTCGATGTCGGTCGCCTGCCCCTGGAACCCGGAGGACACCTGGTGAATCAGGATCTTCGAGTTGGGGAGCGACATCCGCTTGCCTTCGGCGCCACCGGCCAGCAGCAGCGCACCCATGCTCATCGCGATCCCGACGCAGATCGTCTGCACGTCCGGCTTGATGAACTGCATCGTGTCGTAGATCGCCAGCCCGGCGTACACCGAGCCTCCGGGGGAGTTGATGTAGAGGCTGATGTCCTTCTCCGGGTCCTCCGCATCGAGGTGAAGCAGCTGGGCCACCACCAGGTTGGCGATGTCCTCGTTCACACCGGTGCCGAGGAAGATGATGCGCTCGTTGAGGAGCCGGGAGTAGATGTCGAACGACCGCTCTCCGCGAGAGGTCTGCTCGACGACCATGGGGACAAGTGGACTCATGGGGGCGAGTCTATAGATGGGCCGGGACCGGCTCAGGCCTGGTCTTCGGTGCCGGCTTCCGCTGCCGGCAGTTCCGGCACATCGGCCTCGGGTGGCTCGATACCCCAGATCTTCTGCCTGGCATCCTCGGCCTTCATCTCGACTCCGGTGGCGGCCTCCGCGACCCGGTCGATCGCCTTGCGGACCCGGATGTCGGCGGCGATCATCTCGTCCCGGCCGTCCCGACGGAGCCGCTTGAGCAGCTTGGCGGCGGTGGTTCTCTCGTGCGATGCCATGTGCTCGAGTTCCTCCTCGAGCTCGGCGTCGGAGACCTCAATCCCCTCAGCCTCGGCGACCGCGACCAGCACCGCCTCGCGGCGGATCTCCCGCTCGGCGTCGTCCAGGGACTCGCCGATCACTTCCTCCCGGGTCTTGCCCTGGGCCTGGAGATAGGTCTCTGGATTCATGCCCTGGGCGGCCATCTGGCGTTCGACCCGATCCCAGCGTTCCTCACCGCGAGCCTTGACGATGTTCTCCGGGATCGAAACCGCCGCCCCGGTCACGACCGCATCGATCGCAGCGGTCCGGAACTCCTGGTCGATCCGGGCTTCGGCCGACTCGCCCACCTTCTCCGCGATGTCGTCCCGCAGCTCCGCCAGGCTGTCGAACTCGGATGCCTCCGCGGCGAACTCGTCGTTCAGTTCGGGCAGCTTCTTTTCCCGGACTTCCTTCACTTTCACCGTGAAGGTCGCGTCCTGCCCGGCCAGTTCGGCGGCGCCGTAATCCTCCGGGAAGGTGACCTCAACCTCAACCTCGTCACCGGCCGAGGAACCGATCAGCTGCTCCTCGAAATCGTCGATCAGCTGTCCTGATCCGATGATGATCGTGTGATCGGTGGCCGCGCCACCGTCAAACTCGATCTCGTCGACCCGGCCGACGAAATCGACCAGCAGATGGTCGTCCGCGGCCGCCGGCCGCTCGACCGGATCGAGTGAGGACATGCCTTCCATCAGCCGCTCCAGCTCACGGTCGATCACCTCGTCGGGAACCTCGGCCGATGCTCGCGGCACCTCGACTCCGAGGTACTCCCCGAGTTCGGCCACCGGCCGCACACCCACCTCGAACTTGAACTCGACCGTCTCGCCATCGGCTTCGGGAGCCCGGACCACCTCGACCTCGGGATCACCGATCGGTACCACCCCCGATGCGTAGACGGCTTTTTCATACCAGCCGGGCAGCGCCTCACGGATCGCCTCCTGAAACACCGCGTCATATCCCAGCCGCTGGATCGCCACGGACGGCGGCACCTTGCCCTTGCGGAAACCGGACATCCGCATCTCGCGGGCGAGCATGCGGGCGGCGCGCTGTACCTGGACGGACACCTCGTCGGCCGGAACCTCGACCTCGACCCGTGCCCTTGAGTCTTCAAGTTCTGTAACGGAAGTTTTCACGACGGATCAGCCTACCGGTGCCGCCAAGCCACCGTTGTCCGGGATGTGGGGCCCGGATCCCCTGCCCTTGAAGGCGCAGGGCCCCACCCGTTTCGATTCGGGGCTACCGGCGGATCAGCCGCCAGAGTTCCCGGCTGAAGTCAAGGACGAACCCGACCAGACGGCCGACCGGCCCGGACACCAACCAGGCGCGGAGCGGAGCCCGACGGATCGGGCTGCCCGTGGATCGCGGGGAGCGGTCCATCGACGGTTCCACCGGCGGGGACGAGGAATGGTCGGGGAGCGACCCGGTCGGTCCGGGAGGGTCAGCCACCGGCGTACTCCAGCAGCGAGAGATCGACCATCCACTCGACCGGGGCACGGTCGTCGGTCCAGATGCTGCCTCCCCTGAATCCCGGCTCAAGCCGGGCGGCGGCAGCCCGGGCAACGGGACGGAGGCCCGCCGGAAGCCCGGACGCCGACCGCGCGAGGCGTGCCGGCGAGATCGTGGTCCGGCCCCCGATCAGCATCGTGTTGGTCGAGGTGACCGGATCGCGTTTCACCGCCGGCAGCGCGGTGGACATGGTCCGGGTCAGGGTCCGCTCCAGGGCGTTGCTGCCTTCCGGATGGCCGACGTTGATCAGCACCACCCCGTCCGGCGACAAGCGGTCCCGGACCAGATCGAAAAACTCCCGGGTGGCCATGTAGAACGGAATGTAGGGCTGGCGGTAGGTGTCGACGATGATCACGTCGTAACCCGGTTCGGACCGACGCAGCCACGGACGGGCGTCCTCGTCGAAAACCCGCATCCGGGGGTTGCCCAGGTCGAAGTAACGGCGGCCCAGCTCGGTCAGTTTCGCGTCGATCTCGACCCCGTCGACCCGTGACCGCGGGAAGAAATGGCCGAAAGAACGGGCGATGGTTCCACCCGCATTCCCGAGGATCGCCACCCGTGCAGGTGGTCTCTTCAGGGTTGTGAAGGGCAGGACCAGACTCTCGTCCCAGTAGCCGCCGACCAGGTAGCTCCCCGGCCGGTAGATCGAGTGGATCGCCTGCCCCTCGTTCAGCTCAAGCCGCCGCTCCCCGTCGGCAGTTTCGACCACCCTGGCGTACTGGTGGGGAGTCTCGGTCTCGTAGAGCACCCTGCCGGGACCGGCGGCCTTGATCGTCCCGACCGGCAGGACCGCGAGGACCGCAACCGAGGCCGGGACCGCCATCCACCGCCATCCGGCGCCCGCAACTGCCACCAGGGCGACCACCAGGGCGAACAGCAGAAAGGTCCGCTGGGTGCCGAGCAACGGGATGGTGACCAGGGCCGAAACCATCGTCCCGACCAGAGATCCGGCGGTCGAGATCGCGTAGAGACGACCGGCAACCTGGCCGCTCGACTCGACCCGGTCCATCCCGATCCGGACCGCCCAGGGAGAGACCGTTCCCATCACCATCACCGGGACGGCGAGCAGGACCAGCACCCCGATCAGGGAACCGGCAAAACCCCCGATCGAGACCCGGTCGAACGCCTCGACCGAAGCCCCGAGAAAGGGCCGGGCGAGGAACGGCACCAGGGCGATCAGCGCCGCCCCGGCCAGGACCACCCGGCAGAGATAGCCCAGGTCCGGATGGCGATCGGCCAGCCGGCCGCCGAGCCAGTAACCGGTGGAAAGCGCCACCAGGACCACCGCGATCGTGTTCGCCCAGACGATGGTCGAGTCGCCGAAGTACGGGGCCAGCAGTCGGGCGCCGGCGATCTCGGTACCCATGGTCAGTGCCCCGGTCGCGAACACCAGCAGGTACAGGTAGCGGTCAGTCAGAGGCCGGGTCACCGTCAGCCCCTTCGTCGCGTCCATCTGCCGATTCCGGTGAGGAGTTCTCGCCGGTCACGCTGGCCCCCGGAGCCGTGATCCGGCCCGGACTCACCGGATCCATCCTCGCGGCCGGGGCCGGAACCTCGTCAGCCGAAACCGAGATCACGGGCAGATCAATCCCGGCCGCCGCGGCCTCCTTCCGGATCCGCGCCTCGAGCAGGTCGTCATGACCGGATCGCACCGCCCGTTCGATCCGCTCCTCCTCGATCTCGATCCCCCCGAGGTAGGCGAGATCGACCAGCTCCTGCTTGCGCATGCTCTGCCCGGCCGAGCGGTAGTAGGTCCAGGCGATGATCCCGATGATGAAGAAAAGCCCCTCCATCATCATCACCACGCCGGCGATTCCCTGATCTTCGATCGCGGACAGTCCCCAACTCCGTTGGCCGGAGCCGTACCGGGTGTAGATCTCGGTCCCGCTCCACATCAGCACGTTGCCGAGCAGTCCGGCCATGAACCGGACTACAACCACATAGATGATCTTCCAGCCGGGACCGAACCAGCGTGGAACCGGGAGCGGACCGAAAACCGGCATCCACATGAGGGCACCGAAAAAGAAGAACATCCCGTGCTGCAGGCCGTGCACGAGGGCGCCCCCGTAGGCCGCATCGTAGAGCGCCGGAATGTGCCAGATGAAGAGGTTGATTCCCCACAGGAGGAAGGCGAGGATCGGGTTGGTCAGCACCTGCAGCCGGTTGAAAAGCGGGATCGCCAGGATCGGCTGAAGCAGCGAGCGGGTGAGTCCCAGCACCACCAGCAGGGTGGCGACGTCGCCGATCATCAGGTGCTCGACCATGTGGAAGATCACCAGGTCCTCGGCCAGGCTCCCGACCGGGCTGAACAGCGCGAGAGCGAAGATGCCGATCCCGCTGCCGAAGCAGACCTGGCGCCAGACCGGGATCGGCCGTCCCTCCCAGGAGAGAGTCATCGCCCGATGCCAGTAGTAGACGACCGCAAGGGTGAGCGGGGTCAGCTCCATGATCGCGACCAGGGTCGGGCTGACCGCGAACGGAAGGTGAGGCAGGAGATTCACGGCCCCTCAGAGTACCGGCGGTGAACCGGAGGGACCCGGCCTGCGGATGCGTCGGGTCCGGTTGAACCCGCGCCGGACGGGGAATAAGGTCATCTGACACAGGAAACGACCGCAAGGAGACCGGAATGCCTGAAGGGATCCTCAGCCCGGACAGCCGGGGACAGCGCGAAGAGATAGTCGAGATGCTGAAGAAGGCTTACTGGATGGAGATCGAGACGGTGATGAACTACATCAGCAACTCGACCAACCCGGACGGGGTTCGCGCCCAAGAGATCATCGAGTCGCTGGGGCAGGACATCCAGGAGGAACTCGGCCACGCCCAGCAGTTCGCTTCAAGGATCAAGGAGCTCTACGGAGTGGTGCCAGGCTCCGAGGATTTCCGGGCCGAACAGGCTTTCCTTCAGCCCCCGAACCACCAGACCGACATCGTGCATGTGATCAAGGGCGTGATCGAGGCCGAAACCGGCGGGATCAGGTTCTACGAGCAGATCATCGCGGCCACCGATGGAATCGATCCGGTGACCCAGGACATGGTGATCTCGATCCTCCATGACGAGCAGGGGCATCGCCGCCTGTTTGAGGGTTTTCTGCGCGAGTACGAGGCGGAGGGTCTGGCCTGACCTCCGGCTTCCCCGGAATCGGCAGTTGCGGGTTCCTCTCCGACTGCCACACCGCTGCCCTGGTCGCCCCCGACGGGGCGGTCGAGTGGTTCTGCCTGCCCCGGTTCGATTCCCCCAGCGTCTTCGGGGCGATCCTCGATCGTGGAGCCGGGCATTTCCGCTTCGGGCCCAGCGGAGTCTCCGCCCCGCTCAGCCGTCGCTATGAACCTGGCTCACTGGTGCTCGAGACGACCTGGTGGACCGAAACCGGATGGCTGGTGATCCGCGATGCCCTCACGGTGGCCGAATGGTCACCGTCTGCCCGGTCGGAGATGGTGAAGCACGAGGCCGATGCGACCCTGGTCCGACTCGCCACCTGCTCCGAAGGCGAGGTCATGCTCGAACTGGCCTGCCAGCCGGCTTTCGAGTACGGCCGAGAGCAGGCAGCCTGGCGGCCGGTGACCAGCGGCGAGATCGAGGCAGGCCAAGGGTCGTCCGCCCTGCAGCTGGCGACCGATCTGGATCTCCGGACCACGGCCGGCGCGGCGACCGGGACCCTGAAACTCCGGGCCGGGGACTCCGCCTTCTGTGCCCTGGCCTGGGGTGAGGGGATCGGCGGACACCCGAAAAGCGCCCCGGCCGCCCGGGAGCGAATCGAGGCGACCCGACGCACCTGGCGCCACTGGCTCGGCGGCGGAACCTTCCCCGACCACCCCTGGCGGATCCACCTGCAGCGCTCCGCCCTAGTGCTCAAGGGACTCACCTACAGCCCGACCGGGGCGGTGGTGGCGGCGGCGACCACCTCCCTGCCGGAGGATCCCGGCGGTGAACGGAACTGGGACTACCGCTACAGCTGGATCCGGGACTCCACCTTCGCGCTCTGGGCGATGCACTCGCTCGGCTTCGATCAGGAGGGCCGCGACTTCATGGGATTCGTCCGGGAGCGGGCGATCGAGGCCGATGGCGACCTCCAGATCATGTACGGGATCGGCGGCGAGCGCGACCTGACCGAGCGGACCCTCGACCATCTCGGAGGGTACGGCGGAGCGAAGCCGGTCCGGATCGGCAACGGGGCCTTCGACCAGCGTCAGAACGACGTCTGGGGGGCCCTGCTCGACTCGATCTACGTCCACCGCAAGGTGATCGACCGTGAGCAGATGGACCCCCGGGTGCCGGGACTGATCCGGCGGGCGGTCGAGAACGCGATCACCGCCTGGCCCGAACCCGACCAGGGAATCTGGGAGTCCCGGGGGGCGCCGCAGCACTACGTGTCCTCGAAACTGATGATCTGGGTGGCGGTCGATCGCGGAGCCCGGATGGCCCGACAGTTCGATCGCGGGGAACTTGCCGACGACTGGGACCGGACGGCCGCCGGGATCAAGCAGGAGATCCTCGAGCGCGGGCTTCGCGACGGCGTGTTCCGGCAGCATTACGAGACCGATGCGCTCGACGCCTCGGTCCTGCTGATGCCGCTGGTTCGCTTCCTTCCCCATGACGACCCGCGGATCAGGGCGACGGTGCTGGCCGTGCAAGAGGGCCTCTCGGCCCACGGCTTCATCCGGAGGTATCTCCCCGACGAAACCGATGACGGCGTCGGCGGCGGCGAAGCCACCTTCCTGATCTGTTCTTTCTGGATGGTCTCGGCGCTTTCCGAGATCGGCGAGCCGGAAGCGGCCAGACGACTCTGCGAGCGCCTGCTCGGGGTGGCCGGTTCACTTGATCTCTACGCCGAGGAGCTGGAGCACGACACCCACCGTCAGCTCGGGAACTTCCCCCAGGCTTTCACCCATCTGGCCCTGATCAACGCCGTCTCACACGTGATTCAGGACGAGACGCGGGCCCGTCGCGAGGGCTCTCCGACCGCGGTCTTCACCGAGATGCGAGACTAGGAAACGGGTTGACGATCGACGACACAGACCTGATCCGCCAGAATCTGGCGGCCGTTCGTGGCCGGATCGATGCGGCCTGCGACCGGGCCGGGCGTTCTCGTGACGAGGTTCGGCTGCTGCTGGCGACCAAGACGGTTTCTGCGGAGCGGGTCCGGATCGCGATCCAGGCCGGTGCGACCCTGATCGCGGAGAACCGGGTCCAGGAGGTCCGGCCGAAGGCCGAGGCGCTGGCCGATCTCGAGTACGAAAGTCACTTCATCGGCCATCTCCAGTCGAACAAGATCAACGCCCTGGTCCCCTACGTGAGCTGCATCCAGTCGGTCGACCGGATGTCGCTGGCGAGGAAACTTCAGAAGCGACTGGAGCGAGAGGGTGAGCAGCGGGATGTCCTGCTCCAGGTGAACACCTCACGCGAGGACTCGAAGTTCGGGCTGTCGCCAGAGGACCTGCCCGGGTTTGCCCGGCAGGTAGCCGAACTCGACGCCCTGAAGATCCGCGGACTGATGACCATCGGGCTGTTCGCCGCGGAACCGGAGGAGGCCCGCCCGAGCCTGGCGCTACTCCGGGAGCTCGCCGGCCGGGTGCGTGAACTGAACCTGGACGGGGTTTCGATGGATGAACTCTCGATGGGGATGAGCGGCGACCTCGAGGTCGCGATCGAGGAGGGTTCGACCATCGTCCGGGTCGGAACCGCGGTCTTCGGCGACCGGGGAACGCCGGACTCCGCCTACTGGCCGCCGGATCAGGGACCGGCCCCGGTCGGCTGATCCGGCCCGCCCGGGCGATCAGCGCCATCGGCCAGCGGCAGCTCGTAGAGAACGTGATCCAGCCCGGCGTGTTCGACCTCGCCGACCAGCTGAAACCCGGACTTCTCCATCACCCGACGGGAAGCCAGGTTTCGGGGCAGGGTGAGCGAGACAAGCCGGTCGATTCCGAAGCTGCGAGCGGTGCAGATAGCGGCCTTCGCCTGCTCGGTAGCCAGTCCCACACCCTGAAACTCCCGCAGCAGGGCCCAGGGCAGCTCAACCACGGCCCGCCCCTCCACCCTGGTCCAGGCCAAACCTCCACGACCGACGAACCGTCCGCCCTCCCGCTCGCTCAGCAGCCACGGACCGAAACCGTGCCGGCGCCAGTGATTACGGTCGTGGCGCAGCAGGCGGTCGATCTCGACCGCGGTGAACGACTTCAGGGGCGGGGGGCGCAGCCACCGATTGACCGTCTCGTCGCCGAAGAGCTGCCGGTACTCGGTGAGAGAGCCGGCGCCGGGCCGTCTGCAGCTCAGCCGCTGCGTCTCCGCTTCACCGAAATCGACCATTAAGGATCAGGACCCGACCTTCCGGGTGGCGTCCTCGACCTTCCCGATCAGTTCCTCGACGACGTCCTCGAATGCGACCACCCCCCGGGTCGATCCGTCCGGCCCGACCACCCGGGCCAGATGGGATCCGGCCTCCTGCATGGTTTCCAGGGCAGATCGGAGTTCGTCACTGCTCTTCACGGTCGGCAGCGGGTGGACCCAGGACCTGGCGATCGGCCGGGTTCGGTGTCGCTGCTCCGTCTCGAGCGCATCCTTGAGGTGGAGATACCCGATCATCCGGCCCCGCTCCGTGATCGGAAAGCGGGAAAAGCCGGTGCGGCGGACAGCCTCCTCCACCCCGATCGGGGTCACCGTCACCGGCAGGGACACGACCTCGTCCGGGCCGAGCAGGACCACCCCGACATTCCGGTCCTCGAAGGTCAGGGCCCCGGTCAGCAGATCCCGCTCGTGCGAATCGAGCATCCCCTTGCGCCGGGACTCCTCCACCAGCCCGGCGACCTCGTCCCGGGTGAAGGCCGAGGCAACCTCGCGCCGCGGCTCCACCCCGCAGAGTCGAACCACTCCGTTGGCGAACGCGTTCAACAGCCAGATCACCGGATGGAGCAGCTTCACGATCAGGGCGAGCGGTGGCGCCAGGAGCAGCGCCGATCGGTCCGGGCCGGCCAGGGCGAGATTCTTCGGCACCATCTCACCGAGGATCACGTGCAGGCCTCCGACCAGCATCAGGGCGATCAGCAGCGCGGCCAGGTGTGCCGCTCCGGACGGCAGCCCCAAGGCATGGAAGGGGGACTCGAGGAATCCGGCCAGCGCCGGTTCGGCGAGCGCGCCCAGTCCAAGGGTGCACAGGGTGATCCCGAGCTGCGCTCCGGCCATCATCAGGGAGACGTTCTCCATCGCACCGAGCGTGATCCTCGCCCGACGTCCGCCCTTTCCGGCCCGCGGTTCGATCACCGAGCGACGGGCCGAGATGAGGGCGAACTCCGCCCCGACGAAGAAGGCGTTTCCGGCCAGCAGCAAGAGCGAGATCGCAAGCGCGTAGCTGGTGCTCACTGGCGCCTCTCCTCGGCCGGCAGGGCTTCGCCCCGCGCCATCCGCACCAGGTCGACCCGCAGCCCGTCCAGCTTGAGCACGGTCAGCTCGACCAGGCACCGGCGGTCGTTTTCATCGGTCGCGGCGATGGTGAAGGAGTCGTTGCGGTCCGGCACTCGACCGAGGTGGAACCCGATCAGGCCGGCCACCGTTTCGTAGTCCTCGTCCTCGGGCAGGAAAACTCCGGTCTCGCCGGCCAGCTCGTCCGGCCGGACCAGGCCGGAAACCCGCCAGACCCCGGAACCGAGTTCAAGGACCGGATCTTCCTCTTCGAGGTCGTGCTCGTCCCGGACCTCGCCGACGATCTCCTCGATCAGGTCCTCGAGGGTCACGATCCCGTCGAAGCTGCCGAACTCGTCAACCACGACCGCCAGCTGCAGGCCGGTCTTTCGAAGTTCCGCCAGCAGCGGGTCAAGTTCAAGAGTGGACGGCACCAGCACCGGATCAACCATCAGATCCCGCACCAGAACCTCATCCCGTTTCTCGAACGGGACCTCGACCGCGTGCTTGATGTGAACGATCCCCTCAACCGGCTCGGATCCGTCGGCCACCACGGGGAAACGGGAGCGTCCGCTCTCCCTGGCCAGGCCGATTACCGCCGAGACCGATTCATCCGGCCCGATCGTCGCCACTCGCACCCTGGGGGTCATCACGTCGTCGGCCCGGCGTTCGCCGAACTCAAGTGACTTTTCCAGCAGCTCGGCGGTCGGGGCAGCCAGAGTTCCCTGGAGCGCGGATCTCCTGACCAGCGAACCCAGTTCGGTCGGTGAGCGGGCCGAGGCGAGTTCCTCCTGGGGCTCGACCCCGAGCAGCAGAAGAATCCGGTTGGCGAGTCCGTTCGCGGCCAGTACCAGCGGGCGGATCACCCGGGTGAAGCCACGCTGATATCCCTGCACTGCCCGGGCGACGGCAAGGGGGCGGGCGATCGCCAGATTCTTCGGGGCCAGTTCGCCAAAGATCATGGTCAGGCCGTTGGCGAGGATGAACCCGATCGCCACAGCGACCCCCGGTGCGGCCCCGGAACTGACTCCGATCGCCTCGAGCGGGCCATCGATCAACCGGGAGATCGAGGGTTCCGCGAGAAAACCGATCACGAGGTTGGTCACGGTGATCCCGACCTGGGCCGATGAAAGGTGAGTCGAAAGCCGTCCGAGGGCCGACTCGACCCCGGCCGCCCGGCGGTCGCCATCCCCGGCCGCTCGCTCCACGGCCGACCGGTCGACCGTGACAAAGGAGAACTCGGCCGCGACGAAGGCGCCGCAGGCAAGGATCAGCCCCAGCGAGACCAGCAGAAGCAGTAGCTCGATCACCGGATCAGCGCACCCCATCCGCGGGACCGGGTGCGCCAGGGACTAGAGCCGGGGTCGTCGTCCATCCCGTTTTCCGTACTGGATCATCACCGCAGAGGATACCTCCCGGTCGCGTCGGAACCGCCCGGTCGCCGGGAGGCAGTGTGACCGGATGCACGTCGCAAACGGCTACAGACTGCGAGACTGTGCCAATGGCCGGACGCGAAACGATCGAGATTCACGGTCACCCGGTGACTTTTCACCGCTTCGGACAGGGGCCGGCGGTACTCCTGCTCCACGGGATCACCTCGTCGTCAAGAACCTGGAAAACCGTCACCACCCGGCTCGCCCGTGACTACACGGTGATCGCCCCGGACCTGCTCGGTCACGGCCGATCGGCCAAGCCGGAGGGTGACTACACCCTCGGCGGCTACGCCAGTGGAGTCCGGGACCTGATGATCGCCCTTGGCATCCCCAAGGCCACCGTGGTCGGACACTCGCTCGGTGGCGGCATCGCGATGCAGTTCGCCTACCAGTTCCCCCAGCGGGTCAGCCGCCTGGCCCTGGTCTCGAGCGGCGGGCTGGGCCGTGAGGTGAACCCGATCCTGCGGGCCGCAACGCTCCCGGGATCGGAGCTGGTGCTGCCGTTCCTTTTCACGCCGAAGTTCCGCGACGCGATGCTCGGGCTGAGGCGGGTCCTGGGCAAGGGCGGCCTCAAGCCGAGCGCCGACCTCGAAGGGGTGGCCGACGGTTTCGCCTCGCTCACCGAAGCCGATGCCAGAAAGGCCTTCCTCGACACCGTTCGCTCGGTGATCGGACCGGCCGGACAGCGGGTCTCGGCCGACGACCGCCTGTATCTGACCACGGAGATCCCCTCCCTGATCCTGTGGGGCGAGAACGACCGGATCATTCCGGTTGCCCATGCGAATGCCGCCCACGAACTGATGCCCGGCAGCCGCCTGGAGATCTTCGAAGGGGCGGGCCACTTCCCGTTCAACGACGACCCCGAGCGGTTTGCCACGGTGCTGCGTGAGTTCATCGAGGAAACCGAACCGGCCGACCTCGACGACGACCATTTCCGTTGGCTCCTGGAAGAGCACGGGACGGTGTCCCCGGGATGAATCGGCAGGGACCGCACTACCGATGAGCGGTACCGCCGGCAGCGGCGAGCACCCGGGCGAGATCCCAGCGGACGAGGTGATCGCGGCGCTCGAGGACTACCAGCGGCGAACGATCGAGCTTTACGCGCTTCACCGCGGAGACCCGGAAGGCTGCGTGATGGCCCTGGTCCGGCTGCATCTGGCCTGGACCGAAGAGGATCCGGCTCGGGCACGCATGGTCGCGGTTCATCGCAACGCGGTGATGGCGGGGCCGGATCGGGAGCGGCTGTCCCGGTCGAACTCGGCCTACTTCAAGCAGACCCGGGAGTGGCTTGAACTGGAGCGCGCGAGCGGGCTGATGCCTGTCGTGTCCTTCAACGTCCTCCACGCCCTGGTCTTCGCCCCCAGTCAGGAGCTCGCGAAACACTGGCTTGGCGGCAGGTTGCGCAAGCTACCGACCGAGTACGCCGATCGCATGGGAAGAGCAGCCTGGGCCGGAATACTGGCCGCCGGCGACCAAGCTGGTGGTCTGCAGGAAAGAGGAGTGAGATGACGGTCGATGTCTGGATGCAACACCCGACCGCCCGCTTCATCGGGCACGACATGCTGGCCTCGCTGAGGCGGTGGACCGGCATGGAGAAACCGACCGGGGAGATTCCGGTCGAGGCGACGCTGGCTTCGATGGATGCCGGGGACGTCGGGTTCGGCCTGCTCAGCGCCTGGCACGGACCGTCCGGCTCGTTGATCGGCAACGAGGAGGTCGCCGGCTGGATCCGCGAGCACCCGGACCGTTTCGCCGGGCTTGCGGCGGTAGACCTTACCCGTCCGATGGAGGCGGTTCGGGAGTTCCGGCACTGCGTCCAGGACCTCGGCTTCAAGGGTCTCAGGGTGGTTCCGTGGCTCTGGGAGGCGCCTCCGACCGACCGGCGCTACTACCCGCTCTACGCGGCCTGCGTCGACCTCGGAGTTCCGTTCTGCACCCAGGTCGGTCACACCGGTCCACTGATGCCGTCGGAGACCGGCCGCCCGATCCCCTACATCGATCAGATCGCACTCGATTTTCCGGAACTGGTGATTGTCGGTGGGCATATCGGATACCCGTGGACCGAGGAGATGATCGCGGTCTGCCGAAAGCACGAGAATGTGTACATCGACACCTCCGCGTACACGCCGCAACGCTTCCCGCCGGAGCTCGTCGAGTACATGCGTTCCGGATCCGGACGCCACAGGGTGATGTTCGGGACCAACTTTCCGATGATCGCCCACCGGCAGGCTCTGGACGGCCTCGACCGGCTCGCACTGGATGACGAGACGACGGACCTCTACCTTGAGGGCAACGCCCGGCGCGTTTTCAGACTTCACTCCTCACCGGGGTGAGGAGGGGCCGTCTGGCCACCCTGCCGTCGCCGCTGGAGCGACCCCGCAGCCGACGCCAGATCCAGGGGGCGAGGAAGGCAGCGGCCCAGCGAAGTTCAGCCGCAGTGCGTCGGACCGGACCGGGTGGCTGCTGCTGCGGCAGACCTTCGAGCCATCCGTCCGGGTCGACGGTCGGGTCGATCAGTCCGATCATCCCGGAGGCGAGGCGCTCGTGGCCCAGCGGATTGAGGTGGAGACGGTCCGGGCACCAGAGCCGGCCGTCGGTGGCCGCGGCGATCGGTTCAATGTCGAGCAGCCGGGTCCCGTGGCGGGCAGCGATCTCCCGCAACCCCCGGTTGAAGGCGGCGAAGGTGTCTGCCAGATACTTTCCGGCCGGCATCATCCGGGCCGGGTCCGGGTAGGTGATGGTCAGGACCGTAGCCCCGGATCGGCTCAGTCGGGCCTGCATCCGGTCCATCCGCTCCAGCACCGAATCAACCTCGCAGCCCGGCCGGATCACGTCGTTCAAACCGGCGACCAGGCTGACCAGGTCCGGCTCCATGGCGAGGGTGGGTTCGAGCTGCTCCTGTTCGACCTGGGCAATCAACCGGCCCCGGATCGCCAGGTTGGCGTAGAGCAGTTCGCCCTGGTGTGCGGCCAGCGTCTCGGCGAACCGATCCGCCCAACCGCGCTCAAGGCCAGCCGGTCCGGTCGGATCTCCGACGCCCTCGGTCTGACTGTCTCCCAAGGCAACGAATCGCTGCCACGAATCCCGCTCCGCCAGATCTTCCACAAAGGGATCCTAAGAGCCTTTCCAGGTAGGCGGTGCTTGCCAGCGCACCGCTCGGTTGGTTCTCGTCCCCGGCAACCCCACCCGATCGCCAGCGCTGCCGGACTGGGCCCCAACAGGTCTCGGATCACCAGCACTGCCGATCCGGGCCCGGGCAGCTCCTTCGATCAGAGCCCAAACAGGTCCCCGATCGCCAGTGCTGCCGATCCGGGAGGGAAAGAGTTCAAGCCAAACCCAACCCCCCGCGGGTGGCCCGCAGGGACCATCCAGAGCGGATGGATGCAAGGAACCGGAAGGAAACGGCCCGCGATCGTACGTTGGTACCTGAGCTGGTCGTTTCCGGCTGCTGACGAAGCCAGCGTGCGGCTGGTGGTTCCTGCGGGCCGCCCGCCCCCTGCGGGCCGCCCGCCTCCTAGGCGTAGCGGGCTGTCGTGAATGCGATCAGGACGGGGACGTGGACCGCGTAGATCACGATCGAGAGGGTCAGCACCACGAGGGGCCCGCCGCTGAGCCCGTTGCGGAGGAAGGCGTACTCGATCAGGCCCGCGGTGATCGCGTAGGCCAGGAGCGCCCACCTGCCGACCTGGAAGAAGCGGGTCCAGTTGAACTCCTTGACCCGGGACAGGGCGAACATGTTGCCGGCCAGGAGTCCGGCCGAGAGCACCAGCAGGACGATCGCCGGAGTCAGGGGCACCTCGTTCGGCAGGTGCGAGGCCAGGTAGATCCCGCCGATCACGATCAGGGCCAGCGAGGTCATGCCGATCGCGGTCACCGGCGGCAGGTTGTCTTCGGGCAGGGACGGCGGCCCGTCGGCGGGCACCGGACCATCGCCACCGGCCCCGTCGGGACTCACCGCGCGGGAGCTCATCCGGCCGCCAGCTTGGTCATGATCACGAGAATCGCGATCTGCATGGCGCCGGTCACCCCGGCCGTGTAGATGAACCGCTTCATCAGTTTTTCGATCACCGCCGGGTTCGGTCGCTTCTTTTTCAGTTCGAACAGGACCGCGATGTTGGCCGGTTCCAGCAGGCCGAGGGCGATCACCGCCATGATCCCGACCACGATGTAGCTGGCTACAACCCAGCCGTGGTTGTAGTAGGCGCTGTCCACCGTGCCCATGTGGACTCCGAGCTGCCAGCCGGCGGCAAGGGTGGCGGTGACCACGGTCGGCATGATCAGCACCATTTTCGGCATCAGGCTGGTGACGAACTCGACCCGCGACGGGACCGACATCCGGCCCATGATCGGGCCGAGCACAAAGCCGAGGAAGAGGTCGATGATGGTCCAGGCGGCCCCGAAAGCGACGTGCAGGAAGACCAGCGGCCAGAGTTCGTTGACCGCGATCGCCGCAACCAGCAGGACGAACACCAGACCGACGATCGGCAGACCCTTGAGCGGGACGATCTCGAAATCCGGCCTGGCGATCGCCGGTGGACCACCGGACGGCGGACTGGCTTCCTCCGTCGTCGGTGTCTGGCGGGCATCCGGCTCAACCGCAATCTCGGTCACGATGTGCCGTTACCCGGCCGGACGGCGGCCCAAACACCTGCGGTCCGGCTACTGGCTCAGTCGCTGCCGTAGGGCGAAACGTAGTCGCCGGAGGGTGCGGCAAACCCGATCGAGAGCCGGTTCCAGCCGTTGATCGCGACGATCGCGAAGGTGAGGGCGGCGATCTCTTCCTGGTCGAAGTTCTCTTCGAGGTCCCGGTAGAGATTCTCTGGTGCGCCCCGTTCAGAGACCAGGGTGAGCGACTCGCACCAGGCCAGGGCCGCGCGCTCGGCCGGGCTGTAGAGATCGGTCTCCCGCCAGGCCGGTAGCAGGTAAAGCCGCTGCTCGCTCTCACCGCGGGCACGGGCGTCCTTGCTGTGCATGTCGAGACAGAAGGCACAGCCGTTGAGCTGTGAGGCCCGCATCTTGACCAGCTCGAAAATCGTCGGATCGAGCGCGCTTGCGTGGATGTACTTCTCGATCTCCAACAGTCCCTTCAACCCCTGGGGGGCCACGCTCGCGTACTCGAGCCGCGGGCCGTGGGCCGTTTGGGGCACTTCCGTTACGTCCGTCACGTCGATCACCTCCGTTGTCGCAGAAACCTGCCTGGCAGGCTTTCATCTCAAGTTACTCCGATCGACTCACCGGCCCGTCCGGTCCGGGACAGGGCCTGTTCGCAGGCTCGCAGGCGGGACATCGGAACCGCCGCGGTCGATGCCACCATGGCAGGGTGGGTACCGCCGCGACCATCCTCCATGCCGACCTCGACGCCTTCTTCGCCTCGGTCGAGCAGCGCGACGACCCGACGCTGCGGAACCGGCCGATGGCGGTCGGCACCGGCGTCGTCCTGGCCGCCAGTTACGAGGCCCGGGCCCGCGGCGTCTTCACCACGATGAACTCCGCCCAGGCCAGACGGGCCTGTCCGGAACTGACCATGGTCCCGCCCCGGATGGGTGCCTACTCGGCCGCCAGCCGGGAGGTCTACTCGATCTTCCGGGAGACCGTCCCGGTGGTCGAGGCGCTCTCGATCGATGAGGCGTTTCTCGAGACACGGGGCCTCGGCCGGATCAAGGGCAGCCCCGAGCAGATCGCGATCGAGCTGCGGCGCGAAGTGCAGGACAGGTGTGGACTGAAGATCTCGGTCGGTGTCGCCCGGACCAAGTTCCTGGCCAAGGTGGCCTCCGGTGAGGCCAAACCCGATGGGCTGCTCGTGATCGAACCCGACCGGGAGGA
The DNA here is from genome assembly GCA_023958085.1 of Solirubrobacterales bacterium. Taxonomy (GTDB): domain Bacteria; phylum Actinomycetota; class Thermoleophilia; order Solirubrobacterales; family 70-9; genus 67-14. The sequence continues at coordinate 117,007 of JAMLGI010000002.1, forward strand.
GGACTTCCTCCATCCGCTGCCGGTCGGTCGGCTCTGGGGAGTCGGACGGGTCACTGCCGGGAAACTCGAGTCGATCGGGATCCGGCGGGTCGGTGATCTGGCCCGGGCCCGGGAGAGCACCCTGATCGGACTGCTCGGCGAGCGGGCCGGGCAGCGCCTGATCGACCTGGCCCACAATCGGGATCCGCGCGAGGTGGAGCCACGCGAGCGGCGGCGCTCGGTCGGGGCACAGGCGGCGTTCCCCTCCGGCTCACGTGGTCCGGCCGAGGTCGAGTCGCTGGCCGCATCCCTCACCGACCGGGTCTGCGGCCGGCTCCGATCCGGGGGCCGGGCTTGCCGAACTGTGACCCTCGGGCTGCGGTTCGGTGACTTCTCCCGGGCAAGCCGCTCCCGCTCGCTGGCCCACCCAACCGACACCACTTCGGATGTTCTGGGGGCAGTCCGGGCGCTGCTTCGCGAGAGCCGTGCCGAGGCCGAGGCGAAGGGGCTCACCCTGATCGGGATCTCGCTGGAGAACCTGGTCGGCGCCGGGTCGGTCCAGCTCTCGCTGCCGCTCACCGGGGAGACTCCCGGAGCGGACGGCCGGGATGTGGCCGCACCCACCCACCGTGATCCCGCCGCTCTCGACGCCGCCCTCGACCGGGTTCGGGATCGGTTCGGAGCCGACTCGATCCGCCGGGCCTCCGGAATCGGGACCGAGCCGGAGGTCGCCGCCCCGACTCTGCCGGAGTAGCAACCGCTCCAGCATGGTGGGCCTGCACCGTAGACTGGCCGCATGTTCCTCGCCCTGCGCGAACTGCGCCGGAGCTGGCGCCGGTTCGTGCTGGTCGCCCTGGTGGTCGCCCTGGTCGCGGTGCTTTCAACCGTGCTCACCGGCCTCGCCAACGGTCTGGTCACCGACAACATTTCCGGCCTGCGTGCCCTGCCCCTCACCCACCTCGCTTTCTCCCCCGGATCGGATGCGACCTTCAGCCGGTCGACCCTCGGACCGAAGGCGCTGCACTCGTGGCAGCAGGAAGCCGGGGTTGAGGCCTCCCCGATCGGGGTTTCGTTCGTGAACGCGGCTTCCGCCGGCGATGGGCCGAGCATCGATCTCGCCCTGTTCGGGGTTGCTCCGGACAGCTTCCTCTATCGCGAGGCGCACAACGCCCCGGACCGGGAGGAGACCGGCGCCGGTCGCCCGCTGCACGGACTGGTCCTGTCCCATGAGCTTCAGGAGGAGGGCGTCAAGGTAGGTGACCGGTACCGGCTTGGTGGATCCGGAACCAGCCTGCCGGTGATCGGGTTCACCTTCGCCGGCACCTACGGACACGCGCCGATTGCCTACACCGACCTTGACATCTGGCGCCAGTCGGTATTCGGGAGCGACGCCGAGGGCCGGTACTCGGCGATCGCCCTGCAGCTCCCCTCCGGCTTCGACATCGGTGCCGCCGATCGTCGGGCCGGAACCGACACCGTGAGCAAGGCCGAGGCCTACCAGGGTTCCCCCGGGTTCACCGCCGAGACCACCACGATGACCCTGATCCGGTCCTTCCTGCTGGTGATCTCCGCCCTGATCGTCGGTGCCTTTTTCACCATTCTCACGATCCAGCGAACCCGCCAGATCGGCCTGCTCAAGGCGATCGGTGCCTCCAGTGCCTATGTGCTGAGGGACGGGATCGGCCAGATCACGACCGTGGTCGTGATCGCCACCGTGGCCGGGACTCTGATCGGGGCCGGGATCATCGCGCTTCTCGGCAGCGGTGCGGTGCCGGTCGAACTAGCGGTGGGTGGAATGGTCAGGACCGCCCTGCTCCTTATCGTCGCCGGGGTTGCCGGCTCGCTGTTCGCCTTCCGGCGGGTGACCAGGGTGGAACCGGCGATCGCGCTCGGAGTTGAGTCGTGAGCTCGACCGGAAATCGTGGCCGGCCGGGGGCGATGACGCCCCCGCTGGCCCTCCGCGATCTCGAGGTCAGCGTGCCCGACGGCCGCGAACGTCGCGTCCTGCTCGATCACACCAACCTAGAGGTCGGGGCCGGTGAAGTGGTGGTGGTCACCGGGGCCTCCGGTTCGGGAAAGTCCACCCTGCTGGCCCTGGCCGGCCTGCTTCGCCGACCGGACTCGGGCGAGGTGATGATCTCCGGTCAGCCCACCTCGACTCTCGGCGAGCGCCAGCGGACCGATCTCAGACGCCGGGAGATCGCGATCGTCTACCAGTCGGCCAACCTGCTGCCGTCATTGACCGCGAGCGAACAGCTGGAACTGGTCGGACACATCAACCGGGAGCGGCGCGACACCTCACGGGAGCGGGCCCGGGTGCTACTGGATGAGCTCGGCCTGACCGACCGGCGCGGCCAGCTCCCCGGCAAGATGTCCGGCGGGGAGCGCCAGCGGGTCGGGATCGCCCGGGCGCTGATGGCCGAGCCATCGGTGCTGCTGGCCGACGAGCCGACCGCCTCACTCGACCGGGATCTCTCGGTCCAGATCGCGGAGCTGCTGGCTTTCCAGACCACCTCCCGCGGTCTTGCAACCGTGATCGTCAGTCACGACGAGACCCCGCTGGAGTACGCCGACCGGCACCTCCACCTCGAGGGCGGAAAGCTGGAGGCCGTCGTCCTGAAGGACGGCTGAGCTACCCGGCCCCTTTCATCCCGTCCGATGAAGTGACCCCGCAGCGCTCAAGCTCCGCCCGCAGCGCGATCCGCATCCGTTCCAACAGTTCCCGGTCATCCGGGTCGACCGCCTCACCGGTGTCACGGTCGACCAGATTGCTGATCTGGAGCGGGTCCCGGGCCGTGTCGTAGAGCTCGTACTCCGGGGCCTCCCCCCCGGAGGGATCGACGTACTCTGCGTACATCGCGTCCGGGGTCCGCCAGGCCCTGATCCGGTTCGGCGGGGGCACCACGTTCCGGTAGGCGGTTCCGGACTGGTGGTCGTCGAAGGTGAAGAGCGACCCCTCCTGAACGGTTTCGGCTTCACCACTCAGAATCGGCACGAGGCTTCGGCCCCGGATCCCGTCTCCCTCGGTGTCGACCCCGGCCAGCCCGGCCATGGTCGGCAGGATGTCGCAGAGCGAGACCGGGGCCTCACTTTCGCGGGGTTCGGGAAAGAGCCGGGGGTTGGAGATGATCAGCGGAACGTTCAGCGTCTCCTCGTAGGCGTTGAACATCTTCTGCCTCATGCCGCCGTGGGACATCCCCATCTCGCCGTGATCGGAGGTCCGGAGGATCACCGTCCGCGAGCGGAGCGAGTTCGGCTCTTCGGGATCGCCGAGGGCCGCGATCACCCGGCCGATCTTCTCGTCCGCCAGCCGGTGGAGATGGGCGTAGAACCGGCAGTACTCGGCCTGTTCCGCCGGCGACTTGAGGCCACCGATGAAGCTCGCCTGCCCGTTCTTCATCCGGGCATGGGCCCGCGGCTTGGTGCCGAGCGGCTCGTTCACGGTAGCTGGAAGCCCGACCCGGTCCAGGTCGGACCACTCCGAGGTCGAGTAGCCGCCCTCACGAAACGACTCCGGGTAGCCGAGCACATCGTGGGGGTTGACCAGGGAGACGATCAGGGCCCACGGCGCCGGCGGGGGGTCGGCCAGGAACGCCTCGGCCTGCCGGGTGAAATCCTCGTCAAATCCCATCCCGCTCGCTCCGGCCAGGGTGCCACCGCCGAAGTGTTCGGGCTCGATGTTCTCCCCGGCGTCGGGCGGTTCCCATCCGGTGAAGCCGAGATCATCGGCGAGCCGCCGACTGTCGGCGGAGCCCCACTCCTCCCCGACCGGCTGGGTCAGGTGCCACTTGCCCTTGAGCACGGTGCGATACCCGGCCCGCGCCAGGATCCGGGCGAGGTTTGGGGTGGCGGGATCGAGTTCGGTCTCTTCGCCACCTCCGTCGGGGCGACGGCCCGCGCCCAGCGCCAGCATCGCCAGGGCCTCTCGCAGAGTCAGCTCCCCGCGACGAACCGATCGTCCAAGGCTGCGAAGCACCCCGGGAAAGCTGCGCGGGTTGAGGCGGGCTCCGCCGCGGGTCAGGGTCAGGGTCACCCCGTGTTCGGCCGGCCAGCGCCCGGTCAGGAGCGATGCCCGGCTGGGGGAGCACATGGCGGTGGCGATCGTCGCCTGGTTGAATCGGATCCCGGTGCGAGCAAGCTCGGCGTCGGCCGGCATCAGGGAGTCGAGCCAGTCCCGGTCGTCGGGCCAGTGCATCGGCTGCCGCTGTTGGTCGGTGATTATCAGCAGGAGGTTGGGCCGCTTTTCCCGTTCTCCCGGATCCGTCTCTCGTTCCACCTGCCTCGCTCCAGTTCCGGGTCGCCACCCCGCATGATCGGCGTCGGCCACCTTGGCGTCGGCCACCCTATGCCATGGGTCGGCTTCTATCGCCGGCTGGGACACGCGCCGCGGCGGACGCAGGTATCGTGAGACCCGTCCTTTCGGGCCGTGGACCCGGCTGCTATTTTATCCATTGACTGTGTGTAAACTCGACGGAGGTACCCATTGGCTTACGTGATCAACGAGCCGTGCATCGGCACCAAAGACCACTCCTGCGTCGAGGTCTGTCCGGTCGACTGCATCCACCCCACTCAGGACGAAGCGGCGTTCGAAACCGAACCCCAGCTCTACATCGATCCCGACGAGTGCATCGACTGCGACGCCTGCGTCGAGGCCTGCCCGGTGGATGCGATCACTCCCGAGGACCAGGTACCGCCGGAGTGGCAGAAATACATCGAGATCAACGCCAACTACTACAAGAACTGAGCCTCGAAGCGGCGCTCAGACGACCGGACGGGCGTGCCTCAGCACCCGGATACCGAGCCAGGCGACCCGGGCCGCCAGAACGGAATACCCGATCAGCAGAAGCACCTGAAACGCCCGGCCGAGATCCTCGGCTCCGACAATCTGGCTGACCGCCACTCCCGCTACGCCGAACGCTGCAACCCCGGCTAGGAGAGAGTCCCGAATCGGCCGCACCACCGGCACCGGACGCCGGTGATCCCGGGCCCGGACCAGTATCACCAGCAGATGAATCAGGGAACCGAGGACGGTCAGCCCGACCCAGCCGGCGACCAGCAGGGTTCCGGCGGCAGCCCTGCTTGAACCGGCCAGCGACCAGGCCGAACCGTCCACGATCGTCGCGACCGCCAGAACGATCAGCCCGGCCGGCAGGAAGGGCTGGGCAGTCCCGACCACCCTGGCCGGCAGGGAGAGGATGGTCCGGGAAGCGATCCGACAGGCGATCACGTTGACCAAGAGCAGGCCGGCCGATCCAATCAGCAGGATCCATCCGGCGATCACCAGGAAGTCAGCCGCGATCAGGTAGCCGCCGGCGAGCAGCGCCACCCCGCCGGACCAGAGCCCGAATGCCGCCGGTTGAAGCCGCTCAAAACGAAGCCTGGTCCTGGTCAGGGTGGGATAAAAGGTGTGAAGGGTGCCGATGATCGCGGCGCCGAACCAGCCACCGAGGTTGAGCACCATGTGGGCCCCGGCCAGATGCCCGTAGGGCCAGGCGATGCCCCCGGCGAGGAGGCCACCGGCGAGAATGCCGGCCAGGAAGAAGGCCGCGGCGGCCAGATACCACCGGGTCGCCCAGGGGGTCCGGTTGAGCGAGCGCTTCTTCATCAGGACGAGGCTCCGGATCCAGGCAGTCAGTGCGGACGCGAGCAGGGCAACCGCGATGCAGATCAGAATCCTGGACCCGAGCGGGACCGCAAGCCCGAGCAGAATCGACCCCCCGTTCCAGAGCAGCAGCTGGGAGCGGACCATCCGCCGGGATGGCGGATCGATCGCGAGAAACGCTCCGGCAAAGAACTGGCCGGCACCGAGAATCAGCTGTGACACGCCCCCGAAAAAAGCGAGGTGGAGGGCCAGCCACCGGCCCTCATCCCACGGGGAGATCGCCTGGATGAGCCCGCAGAACGCGGCCGCGGCCAGAAAGACGAGACCACAGACGAAGAAGGAGCCAAGCAGGTCGGTCGGGTGGAGCTCGGCCCGGGGATACGGCTGATGGAGCGGACCGTCCGGAATTCGCAGTGGGCTGCCACCACCGGCCGGGGGGCGGTGGCCGGCCCCGGAAATGTCCGGGTTCACTTCACCTTCACCAGACAGCCGGCCTCATGCGGATCGCGCGGCTCGAACCCGACCAGTTCCGCATCGCCGTCGATCTGCTCGAGCAGCCCCTCGGTCATCCCGCGGTGAAGCCCGCATACCGCTCTGGGGTTGGTCACCGCGGATTCGACGTAGGGACAGTTCAGCAACCCGCAGGTGAACCCGGTCTCGCCGGACTCCTCGATCCGGGGTTTGAACCCGAGCGCCGCGAAGGCATCGCGGAAGGCCTGGCTGACCGATTCCCCGGCGTCCCGGGACGGGTCGGTGCGTAGCCGCCGACCGATCCGGCGACCGACCTCCTCGGCCCGACGGACCGTCTCGGGATCATCGGGCATCACCTCAGCCAGCCAGACTGCAAGCTCGGCGTAGGCGGTCGGCCGCTCGCCGCCGGGACTCGCATCCGGCGCGACCGCCCAGCGGTCGCCCGGTCGTCCCCGACCGCCACGCTCGGTACGGCGTTCGATCAGCCCCTCCTCGGCCAGACGCTCCAGATGCCGCCTCACCCCGTTGGCGTGAAGGTCGAGCCGCCCGGCGATATCACCGGTCGAAACCGGGCGCTTGAGCTCGGTCAGGAGCTCGAAAATGCGTGCCCTGGTGGGCTGGGCGAGTACATCTTCTGACGAGTCGGGGAGATCCATCAAGGCCAGTTTCTCACATGACTGCTGTGTAAATCCAGTCGAGCGTCGGAGCGGTTCGCCGCCGGCCGTCCGGGACCGGCAGCCGCAGTAGAGGATAGTCTCTCGATGTGCTCAGAGCCAGCGGCTCGATACGAAAGCCGGAGGGGAATCAGATGTTGTGCGATCGAGCAGGGCGGCGCCTCCGGTGAGAAACGCGATCCGCACCCTCTACCCCGGCTATTTCGCCCTGATCATGGCCACCGGAATCATCTCCAACGGCTTCTACCTGCTCGACATCAAGCTGATCTCCAACGCGCTGCTGGTGGTCGACACCGCCGCGTTCCTGGTGCTGATCCCGATGACCGTTGCCCGTGGATTCATGTTTCCCCGCGAACTCTGGGCCGACATGATCAACCCGCGGCTCGTTTTTTCCTTTTTCACGATCGTTGCCGGAGCCAACGTGTTCGGAGTCCAGTTGCTTCTGCGGGGGCAGGTGACCCTGGCGGTGGTCCTCTGGATATTTTCGCTGTCCGTCTGGATCCCGCTCAGCTACTTCAGCTTCTCGGTGCTGACCTTCCGCGACACCGAGGAGAACGTGGGTGTGGTCGGGGGCGGCTGGCTGATCGCGATCGTCGGGGCGGAGTCGATCGCCGCCCTTGGCGGAAAGCTGAGCGCCCAGGTCTCGACCGGAGCCGACCAGATCTTCGTGATCGCCCACGCCTTCTGGGGCATCGGAATCTTGCTCTACCTGATCTTCATCACCCTCTTCGCCTACCGGATCTTCTTTTTCCACGTGACCGCGGAGGAGATGAACCCGCTGTTCTGGGTGGTGATGGGGGCGGCCGCAATCACCGTGAATGCAGGCTCGGCGATGATGATCGCCGAGGACCAGATCGGCTACCTGTCGAACATCAAACCGTTCGTCGACGGGGTCTCGCTGGTGCTCTGGGCCTGGGCCACCTGGTGGATTCCGCTGCTGGTCATCTTCGGAATCTGGCGGCATGTGGTGATGAAGGCCCCGATCGAGTACAGCCCGATGTACTGGAGCCTCGTGTTCCCCCTGGGGATGTACACCGTCGCGACCTGGCAGCTGGCCGCCGCGGACCGGTTTACCTTCATGAAGGACATTCCGGACGTCACGATCTGGATCGCGCTCGCCGCCTGGCTGGTGGCGATGACCGGCCTGGTCCGCACCCTGATCCGTCCCCTTCGCAGTCCCGCCGGAAACGGATAGCCGCGGCACCCCCCGCCGATGGGTGGGGCCAACTGATGCCTATATAGACACCTGCGGGGCCCCACCCCCGGGGCGTCCGCCTGGGTGGGGCCAACCAGTGCCCATATAGACACCTGCGGGCCCCACCATCGTGGCGTTCGCTGGGGAGATCAGGCGGTCGCCGGTTGGCTGGTGGGTTTCGGTTTCATGGCGCGCTTTGCCCGGACGGCGCTGGAGACGGCCAGCCCGAAGTAGGCCAGGATCGCCACCTCGTTGATGACCCCGCCAATCTGCCAGGCGACGGTGTTGCCCGCCGCATCGCCAAGCAGCCGGATCACCAGTCCAATGTGAAGCAGGACAAGCGGACCGTAGAAGGACTGCCGGAAGGGCAGTGGCACACCCAGGACCGCGGGCACGATGACCGGGGCGTGGGCGAAGATCATCGAGAAGACGAAGCCGACGAAGATCGCGTGGACCATCGCGTCGTAGCTGAATCCGTAGCCGGTCAGGGAGCCCCCGATCAGCCAGGCCACACCCGCCACCGCGAGCCAGAAGTATCCGATGATCAGCGAGGCCGCCATGAATCTGGTCGGTCCGGGAATACGGATCGTGCGGCGGGCGACGTCGTAGCGGGCCAGCCAGAGTGCCTGGCCCACCAGCCCGATCCCGGCGATCCGGATGCCCACTTCGGTGAGGCCGGCCGAGTTGAGAATCACCCCGACAAGAAAGATCGTGAGGATCCCCAGAAGCACCCAGATCGCATATTCCGGCGGCTTGGCCATCCGCGACAGTTCAAGCCGTTCTCCGACGATCGTGAGTACGAGGAAGACCGCGAGCCACGGAACGACCGAGGTGATCGCCCCTCCGGCCAGCAGAATCGCTGCCCCTACCAGCCAGCCGACCGCCCCCAGGCCCATCACCAGGTTGTGCCAGCTCGCGTGAATTCGGTGGACCACGACGAAGACCGCGACCAGAACCACGCCACCGATCACGAACAGGACCTCGCCGACCGTCGGGGGCAGCCCGAGGATCAGCCAGAGGGCACCCGCACCGGCGGTGGCCGGCGCGATGTAGGTCCAGCCGCGGCCGAGCGCCACCGCTCGTTCCAGGCCGATCTGAGTACCGAGAAAGCCCAGTACGAAGAGGATCCCGTGTTCGACCGCGAAGCCTGGACGCAGATCCGGCAGGTCGAGACCGAGCCTGATCAGCCCCGCCCAAAGCGCGGCGATAAGGGCGACAACCGCCATCATCAGCAGCGGCAGCCGCCGCAGAAAGACGCCGGGCCGGGAGCCCGGTCCCGACCGGGGAGCGGCCCCCATCAGGCCCAGCCGAGCGCCGCCCGGGCGGACTGGGTCATGTCCTCCGGGGTCCAGGGCGGCTGGTAGACGCACTCCACCTCAATCTCACGCATGTCCGGAAGCTGCCACATGCAGGTCCGGATCTCGTTCTCGATGTAGCTCGAAAGCGGACAGGCCGGGGTGGTCACAGTGAACTGGACCCGGGCGACCCCGTCCTCGATCTCGATTGAACGCAGCAGGCCGAGATTGACGATGTCGATCCCGATTTCGGGGTCGATCACTTCGTGAAGCAGTTCACGGGCGGTCTCCACCAGACCGTCCCGGTTCAACAGATCGAGACCCGGCGCCGGAGCCGTCTCGACCGCACCCTCGGGAACCACCCGGACGTCCCCGAGTCCGTCGTCGATCGGCCAGCTGACCTCGTTTGCTTCCATGGGCTAACTTTATACATGATGGGTGTACAAACAAGCGCAGGCCAGGAAGTCCAGACCGGCCAGGTGATCGACGCGGCCGAAGGCCGTGAAGCCCTGGCGGTGTTGCTGGGCCACGCGACCCTCGAGCTGGGCCGGGCCGGCAAGCCGGGAAAGGCAAGCCGGCTCGCCGCCCGGGGTCTGGCGATCGTGCGGCACGGGGAAACCCCGTCCGCCCGCCGCCTGAACGGAGTCCTTCACTCGCTCGCCCGGATGCCCGAGAAACCAGACCCGAACGACAACCCCGACAAGGAGAACCGCATGGCAATCACTCCCCTCGACGTCCGCGCCGAACCCCCGGCCCGCCGTCACTCCCTGATCTTCGACACCTTCGGCACCCTGGCCGTGGGCGACGGCTTCGAACTGATCAACGACCACGACCCGAAGCCGCTCTACTACCAACTCGAAGCCGAACAGACCGGAAAGTTCTCCTGGGAGTACAAGGAGCAGGGCCCGGAGGCCTGGCGGGTCGAGATCTGCCGCACCGCTGAATAGGGACCCCAATCCGCCGCCTTCCGGAAACGGCAGCCATCGGCTGTTACCGGGAGGCCGGCGGTGACTTTTCCCGCGGGTCGGGGTCAGGCGAAGGGCCGGGAAACCGGTGGGTCGTCCGTATTCAAGCGATCCGGCAGGCCGAAGGATTCAAACAGGCCCGGAAGGAACGGGGCGAGGAAGTTATGAACCCCGCCGACCACCGGGTGATCGTCCCCCTTCCCCGCCTCCATGTCCAGCAGGGCGAGTGACCACGGCAGCCAGCCTCCGGATTCCGGATCCGGTTTGTAGGAGGCGAAACCGGGCCCACCGTTGGCCGAGACCGCGATCAGCTTCGATCCTTCGCAGGCGGCGCCCGGTCCCACCATGAACCTGCCGACATCCTCGGCTCCCCTGAACCAGAGGGGCAGCGGTGGCATGTCGAAAACCGCGTCTTCGCGAAGCAGCGCCACGATCCGGTCGATGTCGTACTCGGCGAAGGCATCCAGGTACTGCTCAAGCAGCCGGCCTTCCTGCTCTCCGTCCGGCCGGACGGAGACCTCGGCGTCGTTCAGCTCCAGCTCGTCGAGTCCGGCCCGGGCCCGTTGAAGCGCGCTATTGACCGATGCGACCGTGGTTTCGAGCAGCTCGGCGACCTCTCTGGCGGACCAGCGCAGCGCGTCTCGCAGGATCAGGACCGCCCGCTGGCGGGCCGGCAGGAACTGAAGGGCGGCTACGAACGCGAGCCGCAGCGACTCCCGTTCAGCCAGGATCGCCTCCGGGCCCGCGTCCGGGTCCCTCACCTGACCGTCGGCGATCGGCAGGATCCAGTCCGTCTCGGGCAGCGGCTCACCGACCGGACTGGCGGCGGTTCCTGGGTCACTCAGGTCAACCGGGCGGGCCCGACGCTTGCGGGACTCGATCTGATCGAGGCAGACGTTGGTCGCGATCCGGAACAGCCAACCCTTGAGGGCGGCCTGCTCACGCAGGGTGTCCGCCTTCCTCCAGGCGCGAATCAGGGTCTCCTGGGCCGCGTCCTCGGCCTCGAAGCCGGAACCGAGCATCCGGTACCAGTAGCCGACCAGCGCCGGGCGCAGTCGCTGAAACTCGTCCTCCATGACCGGGCGGTCCAGGGTTGAGAGTGCCACTACCGGGAACTATAGATCGCGGCGATTACTTTCCCGGCCGCCAGCCGTCCCAGCCCTTGACCCCCACAGCAAGGATGAATCAGATGTCAAGAATGCTCTTTCTCAATCTGCCGGTTGATGACGTTGCCGCCAGCCGTGGATTTTTCGATCGGCTCGGTTTCAGCTTCGACGAGAATTTCTCGGACGAGAAGGTCGTCTGCATGGAGGTGAACGACCAGTCCTGGGTGATGCTGCTCAACCACAGCCGGTTCGGCGATTTTGCCCCGCGGCCGATCGCGGACGCCCGGACCGAAACCGCGCACATCGTTGCCGTGAGCGCGGAAAGCCGGGACGAGGTGGACGAAATCAATCGTCTGGCGCTCTCGCTCGGAGCCACTCCGGCCGAAGATGAACCGGACGATTACGGGTTCATGTACAGCCGCAGCTTCCACGACCTCGACGGCCACCCCTGGAACATCGTGTGGATGGATCCGGCCGCCGTAGAGCAGGGCCCGCCGGGCGTGGAGCCCACCGCCTGATCCCGGTCAGGGAAGACGCCACTCGACCGGGTCGCCGCCCTGCTGCTCAAGCAGGGCGTTGGCCCGGCTGGACGGTCTTGACTATCCTAAACATGACGTAGAAGCTTCCTTCGACACCCTGTTTAGCTAAGCTGTGGTCATGAGCACCGCGATCGTCTGGTTTCGTCGCGACCTCCGGATTCATGACCATCCGGGTCTCGCCCTGGCCGTACGTGAGTACGAAACCGTGGTGCCGCTTTTCATCCTCGACCCGGCCCTGCTTTCCGGCCGCCACGAATCCCCCGCCCGCAAAGCCTTTCTCGCCGGCTGCCTGGAGGACCTGGACCGCAGCCTCCGGGAACGGGGCAGCGCCCTCGTCACTCTGAAAGGTGACCCGGAAGTGAGACTCCCCGGGATTGCGCGTGAGCTCTCCGCTGACGCCGTCATCTGGACCAGCGACGTCTCCCGTTTCGCCCGAGACCGGGACCGCAGGGTTCGGGAAGCCCTGCGCGAAAGCGGGATCAAAGCCCGCCCTCATGCGGGCAACTACATCGCCGGCATCGCCCGGCTGAAAACCGGTGCGGGTGACCCGTACCGTGTGTTCTCGCCGTTTTACCGGAACTGGGTCAACTCGCCGCGTCGTGAGCTTCACCGGTCCCCGCAGGGCTTGAAACCGCTGCCGCGGCAGCTTCCGGAGCCGACCCTTCCGGAGCTGGTCGGACGACTCATCTCCGAAAACCGGGACCGTCCGGAAGAACCGGTCGCTCTGCCCGGTGAAACCGCCGCACGACGGGCATTCTCACGCTGGCTGGACGGCGGCATCGCGGGATACGACGAACGCCACGACCGCGTCGCCGAGCCAAAGAGCAGCTCGATCCTGAGTCCGTACCTGCGATGGGGCTGTCTCTCCCCGGCAGAACTCGAACACCGTGCCCGCGAACAGCGGGGTCCCGGCGCTGATGCCTGGTCGCGCCAGCTGGCCTGGCGGGATTTCTACGCCCACGTGCTGCTCCACTGGCCGGAAAACCTCGATCGCGAGTTCCAGGTTCCGATGCGCAACCTGGAATGGGAGGAGGATCCGGAACGACTCGACGCCTGGAAAAACGGAACCACCGGCTACCCGATCGTGGATGCCGCGATGCGGCAGCTCGCCCGGACCGGCTGGATGCACAACCGGGCACGACTGATCGTCGGGTCTTTTCTGACCAAGGACCTGCAGCTCGACTGGCGACAAGGGGAATCCTGGTTCGGGCGGCTTCTGCTCGACGGGGAACCCGCCCAGAACAACGGCAACTGGCAGTGGATTGCCTCGGTAGGCACCGACCCGGCCCCGATTTCACGCCGGCTGTACAACCCGGTTCTCCAGGCCAAACGACACGACCCGGACGGGCAGTATGTCCGACGGTGGGTTCCCGAGCTGAGGGACGTTCCACACCAGACACTACACGCCCCCTGGGAGATGAGCGAGACCGCCCAACGTGAGGCCGGATGCCGGATCGGGATCGAGTATCCGGAACCGATCGTCGAACACGCCTTTGAACGAAAGATCGCGCTCGAACGGTATGCGAACGCGAAAGAGACCCATTCGAAATGGAAGGTTTGACCGATGGCGAAAGTGGTGATCACCGGGGCTACGGGAATGATCGGGCGGGAGCTCGCCCGCAGGCTCGCGGGTCGCGGTGACGAGGTCGTCGCCCTGTCCCGGGATGCCGCAAAAGCAAGCGCGGTCCTCGGCGACCGGGTGGAGGCGGTCACCTGGGAGCTGCCGCTCGAAACACCGCCACCCGGCGAATCGCTGGCCGGGGCCGAGGCGGTCATCAACCTGATGGGCGAGCCGATCCAGCAGCGCTGGACGAACGCCGCAAAGACACGGATTTGGGATTCACGAGTGCTCGGCACCCGACAGTTGGTCGCGGGCCTGCTCGCCCGGGACCCGGCGGACCGTCCCGACGTGCTTGTTTCCCAGTCGGCGACCGGCTACTACGGTCCCCGGGGTGAAGAGTCGATCGACGAACAGGCGCCACCCGGCAGTGACTTCCTCGCCGGGGTGGTAGCCGACTGGGAACAGGAAACCCTGCCGGCGGAGGGATCGATGCGGGTGGTCCGGGCACGGACCGGAGTGGTCCTGTCGGCTGACGGTGGCGCCCTGGCGGTGATGCTTCCCTTTTTCCGGGCCGGAATCGGCGGACCGGTGGCGGGCGGCGGGCAGTACATCCCGTGGATCCATCTGGACGACGTCATCGGCGGGCTACTCTGCGCGATCGACGGTGATCTGGACGGGCCGGTCAATCTAACCGCACCGGGTGCCGTGAGCAATCGGGAGTTCTCCAGATCGCTCGGGCGGGCACTCGGACGGCCGGCGATCCTGCCGGTTCCCGGGTTCGCCCTGCGGCTGTTCTACGGCGAGATGGCCGGACTCGTGACCACCGGCCAGCGGGTCGTTCCGGGACGTCTGCTCACCGCCGGCTACGAGTTCTGGCAACCCGACCTCGACGAGGCGCTGACCAGTGTGATCGGGGCCCGGTGATGGCTGACCACGAACTGCGACGGGAACAACGGATCGAAGCCCCGGTCGAGACTGTGTTCGAGTTCTTCTCGGTAGCGACGAACCTGGAGCGAATCACACCCGACCTGCTCCGGTTCGAGGTCCTCACCCCCGGACCGGTCACCATGAAGGCCGGAACAGTGATCGAGTACCGGCTTCATCTGCGGGGCATACCGCTCCGGTGGCAGTCGGTGATCGAGGAGTGGCAGCCGAACGTCTGCTTCGTCGATCGGCAGCTCAAGGGCCCCTACGCCCTGTGGCATCACCGCCACGAGTTCGAACCCGCCGGTGACAACGCGACGATCGTCCGCGACCTGGTCACCTACCGCCTGCCGTTGTCGCCGCTCAGTGACCTCGCGCTGCCGCTGGTGCGACGCGACCTGAAGGCGATCTTCGACCACCGTCAGGCAGCGACCGAACGGCTGATCGCCGAAGGATCGGACTGACCGGTGACCGTAGAGCAAGCCCTGAGCATCGGAGAGATCGCCGCCAGGACCGGGGTCAGCGAAAGCACCCTGCGGATGTGGGAATCACGGCACGGATTCCCGAAACCGGCCCGCCTCGCCAGCGGGCGCCGGGCCTACTCGCGACGCGATCTCGACCAGATTTCCACCGTGCTTCAAATTCGCAGCGAGGGACTGTCCCTCCCTGCCGCGATCGAACGGACTCGCCGCATGGGCGAACCGCCCCGGCTCTCGGTTTATCGGGCGCTGCGGGAGAACTTTCCTCATCTCCATCCTCGTGACACGACCAAGCAGGCCCTGCTCTGGATGACCCGCGCGGTCGAGGACGAGTGTTCGGTCCGTTCGGAGAAGCCCCTGCTGATCGGCTGCTTTCAGGAGGAACGCTTCTTCCGGCAGTCGGAGCGCCGATGGCGTCACCTCGCGCGTCAGGGTGGGCGGGCGATCGCCCTGGCCGCCTTCACCGACCTGCGGATCAAGGCCGGGAATCCCGCCGAGATCCCGCTTGATCCCGCCGACACCCTGCTGCGGGAGTGGGCTGTGATCTGCCACGACCGGGATTTCTCGATCTGCGTTGTCGGCCGGGAGCGTCCGGAAGGCGAACTGGAGCGCCGCTTCGAGGTGATCTGGACGGTGGAGCCGATGGTGGTCGTTGAAGCAGCAAGGGTATGCCTCTCACTGGTTGCCCGCACCGCTCCGGAGCTGGCCGGGGAGTTGGAGCCACTGATCTCCTGCCCCGTCCGTCCGGTCGGGGCCTCTGACCTGCAGACCGCACTCGACCTGGCCTCCCGGGCCACCAATTACGCCGCGGGAGACAACCGGGGTCGAACCTCCGGCGGAAAGCGCCCGTGATCCGGCGGGGCGGCGTTTACGTAACTTCAACTGTGAAGGCAGCGAACCCACACACGATCTTTCAGGTGACGCGGTGAACCGCAAACCGGACAGCCCTCGCCAGCGCGTGGCGGTAGTCGGCAGCGGCATTGCCGGGCTGATGGCCGCCCACGTGATCTCCCGTTCGGCCGACGTGACCCTGTTCGAGGCGGACGACCGACTCGGCGGTCACGCTGACACTCATCGGGTACCGACCGCTGATGGCGAACTGGCGATCGACACCGGCTTCATCGTCCACAACAACCGCACCTACCCAACCCTGCTCCGGCTGTTCCGGGAACTCGGGGTGGAAACCCGTACGGCCCCGATGTCAATGTCGATCCGGTCGGACGAAGCCCATCACGGCAGCGGCCTCGAGTACGCCGGCGCCAAGGGCCTTGGCGGACTTTTCGCCAGCCCCCGCAATCTGCTCCGGCCGGCATATCTCCGGATGCTGGCCGAGATCCCCCGCTTCCACCGCGCCGCCCGCAAACTGCTGGATGACAACGGCGACAACGCCGACCTCACGCTGCGAGAATTCCTCAGGGCCGGTCGCTACTCGGCTTACTTCATCGACCACTTCATGAAGCCGCTGGTAGCAACCGTCTGGTCCTGCGATCCGTTGATCGCCGACCGGTATCCGGCGCGCTATCTGTTCCGGTTTCTCGAACAGCACGGCATGCTTGGCATCTTCGGGTCACCCGAGTGGCGGACCGTGGTCGGCGGCTCCGGTGAGTACGTACGACGGATCGAGCGCGGTCTGATCACCGTCGGCGGCACGATCGAAATCGGCACCGGGGTTGTGGCGCTCCGGGAGCATCCCGATCGGGTGGAACTGACCGACAGCCACGGCCGGACCCGGACTTTCGATCGCGTGGTGGTAGCCACCCATCCGGATCAGGCCGTGCAGATTCTACCCCCGGCCGACCGCGTCCGTCGGGAGATCCTGGGTGCGATCCCCTGCTCCCCGAATTTTCTCCAGCTTCACACCGACACCTCGGTCCTGCCCCGAAGCGGCCGGGTCCGCGCTTCCTGGAATCATCTCTCCCGCCCCGCCGGCGGTGCGGTGGTGGTCACCTACGACCTCACCTCCCTGATGTGCCTTCCTGCGGGCGACGGCACCCGCTATCTGGCCACACTCAACGCCCCCGACCTGGTTGATCCGGCCCGGGTGATCACCACCCGCGAGTACAGCCATCCGATCTACACCCCGGAATCGGTCGCCGCGATCGGTCGGGCGGAGAGACTCGACACCGACCGGGTCGCGTTCGCCGGTGCCTGGCGGGGCTGGGGCTTTCACGAGGATGGGGCCCGAGCCGGGCTGAAGGCAGCCGAACGGCTCGGATTCACCTGGGATACCCGGGAGGCCGTCCGCACCCCGCGGATCTACCGGACCTCACTCCCCCACTCCCGGACCGAACCGGTCCGCTACCGGTTCACCCACCGCTCATACACCTGGCTGGTGGATCTCGACCGGCTGCCCCGGACCCGGCGACCCCGGTCCTGGATCACCGGCAGCTTCCGGTCCTCGGACCATCTCGGCCGGCCGGAACGCCCGATCCGGGAGAACGTCGAGGAGTTGCTGCGGGACAACGGGATAACGGCGATCGGAAGAGTGCTGATGGCAGCAATGCCCCGGGCCTACGGCTACTGCTTCAACCCGCTCACCGTGTTCTGGTGCTACGACCCGGAGGAGCGACTCGCGGCCACCGTGCTGGAGGTGCAGAACACCTACGGCCAGCGACACCCCTACGTGTTCACACCAAAGCAGGGCGGACGTGGTGAATCCGAAAAGCGGATGTATGTGTCCCCGTTCCACGGAACCGATGGCAGCTACGAGGTACGGGTATCCGAACCGACCGACGCCGCCCTCGACGTCGCCGTGACGCTGAAACGACCGGGTGGGTATCGCTTCCATGCCGCCCTTCATGGACGACCGACCACTGCCGGACCGCTCCGGGCCGCCCCGGCCGCCCTGCTCGGTGCGCTCGCGATCCGGTTTCACGGAATCCGGCTCTGGGCGAAACGGGTTCCGATTCAACCCCGGCCGGGAAGGGAAAGCTGAGTTCGATGACTGCGACCGTTCCCACCGCCGCCGATCTCGATCTCACCCCGGCCCCGCCCCGGGCAGGATTTGCTGCCACCGTCGCCCGCAGACTGTTCGGAACGGCTGCCGCCAGGGTCGGGGTTGAGATATCCCACGACGGCAGCCCCGCCGACCTCCGGATCCTCCACCCGGATCGCTTCTACGCCCGACTCGGATCGCGAGGCCTCACCGGATTCGGTGAGTCGTACGTGGCCGGTGAATGGGAGGCCGACGATCTCGGCGGTGCACTGACCCCGTTCTGCCGACAGATTGCGACCCTGGTGCCCGGCTGGATGCAGCGTTGCCGGGCCATTTATCTGAGCCACCGGCCGCAATCGGAACGCAACACGATTGCCGGTGCCCGACGAAACATCAGGTACCACTACGACCTCTCGAACGAGTTTTTCGCGAGCTTTCTCGATCCCGGCCTGACCTACTCCTCGGCCCTCTTCGAACGACCCGGAATGACCCTGCGTGAGGCCCAGAACGCGAAGATCGACCGGATTCTCGACCAGGCCCGGGTTACCGCTGGCACCGACCTCCTGGAGATCGGCACCGGCTGGGGCGAACTGGCGATCCGCGCGGCCGGACGAGGTGCCCGGGTGAGATCGGCAACCCTTTCATCCGAGCAACTGGAACTGGCCCGGGAACGGATCGAACAGGCCGGACTCTCGGACCGGATCGAGGTGGAGCTGACCGACTACCGGCAGGCCGGGGGCCGCTACGACGCGGTGGTGTCGGTCGAGATGATCGAAGCGGTCGGACACCAGTACTGGGATGAGTACATGAGGACGGTCGCCGCCCGGCTGAAACCGGGCGGAACGGCCGCGATCCAGGCGATCACCATGGATCACAACCGGATGCTCGCAACCCGCGGCACCGCCACCTGGATCTCCACCTACATCTTTCCTGGCGGCTGCCTGCCTTCGGTTCGGGCGCTGGACGAATCGGCCGGCCGCGCCGGGCTCGACCGCCGCGACCTGCGGAACTTCGGTACCTCCTATGCGGAAACTCTCCACCGGTGGGACGCGGCCTTCCGGGCGGCTTCAGACCGGGTCTCCGAACTCGGTTTTGACCGTGCGTTCCAGCGGCTCTGGCACTTCTACCTCGAGTACTGCCGGGCCGGCTTCGCCGCGGGATACATCGACGTGGGCCAGATCACCTACCAACGGACCCAAACATGAACGATCAGAACGAATCCGGCCCGGCCGGGATCGCGGGCGAACTGGCCGCCTCAGTCCGGGAACTGACCGGCGCCACTCTCCCGGTGACCGTCCGGGCCTGGGACGGCAGTACCGCCGGACCATCCGGAGGCCCGGTGCTCAAACTCAACTCGCCGAGGGCTCTCACCCGGCTGCTCTGGTCCCCGGGGGAGCTCGGCCTGGCCCAGGCCTACATAACCGGGGAGATCGAGGTGGACGGCAACCTTGAAGAAGGTCTGGACCGGCTGTTGTCAGTCGCTCGTCAACCGGAGCACCGGCTCCGTCCCGACCTGACCGCGGCCGGACGGACCCTGCGACGGCTCGGTCGAAGCGGAGCGATCGGACTGCGGCCCCCGGCACCCGCCTCGCAGGCCCGGGTGCGGGGTCGGCTTCACAGTCTCGCCCGCGACCGGCAGGCGATCAGTCACCACTACGACCTTTCCAACCGGTTCTACGAGTTGATCCTCGACGACTCGGTGGCGTACTCCTGTGCCTGGTACGCCGACCCGGAATTCACCCTCGCCGAGGCCCAACAGGCAAAGCTGGACCTGGTCTGCCGGAAGCTCGGCCTCACTTCAGGGTCCACCCTGCTCGACATCGGTTGTGGCTGGGGTTCGCTTTCCCTTCACGCCGCCGAAAGGTTCGGTGCCGAGGTGACCGCGGTCACGATCTCGGCCGAACAGCACGGGTTCGTGTCGAAGCGGGTGAAGGAGCGGGGTCTCGAAGGTCAGATCGATGTACGCTTGGAGGACTACCGGGAGACCGACGGAGAGTTCGATGCGGTCAGTTCGATCGAGATGGGCGAACACGTCGGCGAGCAGGCATACCCGGGATTCGTCTCGGTCCTCCAGGACCGGGTCCGTCCGGGGGGCCGAGTTCTGATCCAGCAGATGTCCCGCCGCGGAAAGCATCCCGGGGGTGGCCCCTTCATCGAGTCCTTCATCGCTCCCGACATGCACATGCGGCCGGTCGGGGAGACGGTCGGCCTGCTGGAGGCGGGCGGACTCGAGGTGCGCGATGTGCATGCCCTGAGGGAACATTACGTGCGTACCGTCCATCACTGGATCGAACGTTTCGAAACCAATCTGGGAGAACTCCGACAGCTCGTACCGGAGGAGGTGATCCGGGTCTGGCGGCTCTATCTCACCGGTGGGGCGATGGCGTTTCGCGACGGCCGGATGGGCGTGGATCAGATCCTCTCGGTACGACCCGGGAAACACAGCAACCTGGACCGGGAGGGCCGATGGCAGGCAACTGGCTGATCGTTGCGGGGGCTTGCGCCGTTGCGGCGCTGGCCACCATGATCGCGGTCGGCTACATCCTGAGAAGACTGGGGCGGGTCGCGGTGATGGACGTACTCTGGGGCCCGCTGGTCCTGGTGCTTTCGACCACCGCGGCGGTCACCGGACTGATTCTCGGCACCGCCGGAGTCCAGGTGTGGATCCTGGTTGCGGTCGTCGCTCTCTGGGCGTGGCGGCTAGCCCGACATATCGGCACCCGGTTCGGCAGTGACGTTGAAGACCCGCGTTACGAGGAGCTGATGAAAAAGCCGGCCGCTTCGCTTCTGCGGTCGGTGCTCCTGCCCCAGGGGGCGGTCGCCTGGGTGATCTCGCTGCCGGTGCAGGCGGCCGCGATCTCGCGGTCACTTTCCTGGCCGGTTCTGGTGATCGGCATCCTGGTGGCCCTGGCCGGCCTGATCATCGAAACGATCGCCGACCGGCAGCTGGAACGATTTCGGGGAAACGGGGGCCCGGGGCGGATCATGGACCGGGGACTCTGGTCCTGGAGCAGGCATCCCAACTACTTCGGTGAGTCGGTGATCTGGTGGGGCGTATGGATCGCTGCCGCGGCCGCTTGGCCCGGAATCCTGACCGTGATCTCCCCCGCCCTGATGACGTTCGTTCTGGTCCGGGGCACCGGGGTACGGCTGATGGAGGAACACATGAAGGGACGTACCGGCTGGGACGAGTACGCGGCCCGGACCTCGATCTTCATCCCGTGGCCCCCGCGCAACCCCGGCAGGGGCCACGAACAGTGAAGCCCGGACGTCGCCTCTGGATCGCCGCCGCGGGAGTGGTCCTGGTCTGGCTGCTGATCGCCGGGATGACCGGTCCGCTGGCCGGCAAGTTGAGCAGCGTGCAGACCAACGACGAGGCGTCCTTCCTGCCTGCCAGTGCCGAGGCGACCCGGGTTGCGGAGCTGGAGAAGAAGTTCTCGTCGCGGGAAACCATCCCCGCAATCGTGGTCTACACAGGGGCACCGGGGGATGCGCAAAAACTCGGACGGATCGCCGCCCGCGACGCGCAGGCATTCGCAAAGATTGACGGCGTAACGGGCAGGGTTGCCGGACCGATCCCTTCAAAGGACGGCAAGGCCTTCGAACTGATCGTGCCGATCACGTCGGGGACCGACAGTACGGACGGGATCGTCAATCGGATTCGGGACCGGGCGGCCGAGGGGCTCCCCCGAGGTACCGAGAGCGCAGTCACCGGCCCGGCCGCTTTCGCCGCCGATCTGACCGAGGCCTTCGCCGGGATCGACGGGATCCTCCTACTGGTCGCGGTCACCGTGGTGCTGATCATTCTCGTGCTGGTCTATCGCAGTCCGATTCTGCCCTTCGCGGTGCTGGCCAGTGCCCTGTTCGCGCTGGCCGCCGCCTCCGGCGCGATTTACCTGCTTGCCGACCGGAACGTCCTCACCCTGAACGGGCAGAGTCAGGGGATCCTGTTCATTCTGGTGGTCGGTGCCGCCACCGACTATGCGCTGCTGCTCACCGCCCGTTTCCGGGAGGAGCTGCGAGAGCACGAGTCCCGGTTCGAAGCGATGCTTTCGGCCTGGAAGAGCGCGGCACCGGCCATCCTCGCATCGGGGATGACCGTGATTCTCTCGCTCCTCTGTCTGCTGGTGTCGGATCTCAACTCGACCCGCAGCCTCGGCCCGATCGGGGCGATCGGCATCGCCTTCTCAATCCTTTCCGCATTGACCTTTCTACCGGCGCTGCTGACGCTGCTCGGTCGTACCGCGTTCTGGCCACGGCGGCCGCATCATGGCAGCGAACATCCCGAACAGGAGGGCATCTGGGCCCGTCTCGCCGGCCTGGTCAGCCGCCATCCGCGGCGGCTCTGGATCGTGGTCGGGGCCTGCCTGCTGGTCTTCGCCGCATTCCTGCCGACCCTCAAAGCGGGAGGAACCTCTCAGCCGGATCTCTTCCTGCACAGCGTTCCCTCGGTCGAGGCGCAGCAGGTCGCTGACCGTCACTTTCCGGGTGGCTCCGGGAGTCCCGTCGTCGTGATCGGGCCGGCTTCGGAGCTGAAGGCCATGGTGAAGGCGGCGGGAAGTTCGGATGGGGTGAGCGTCGCCTATCCGGTGGCGAAGGACGGCTCGCCGGTCCGCAAAGGCGGTGAGCCCGCGGTCGTCGACGGCCTGACCCGGGTTCAGGCAACCCTCAAGGCCCCGGCCGACAGCGAAGCGGCGATCAGTGCGGTGAAAGCGCTTCGGGACGAGATCCATTCGGCCGTGCCGAAGGCCGAGGTCGGCGGCACCACCGCGACCGCACTCGACACCCAGAACACGGCAAAGCACGATCGCAATCTGGTGATCCCGATAGTCCTGGCGGTGATCGCGCTCCTCCTGGCCCTGCTCCTGCGGGCGCTGGTGATGGCGCTGCTGCTGCTGGCCACCGTGGTCCTCAGTTTCGCGGCAACCCTGGGGGTATCGGCGATCATCTTCAACCACGTTCTCGGCTTTCCGGGAGCCGATCCATCGGTTCCGCTTTTCGGATTCGTCTTTCTGGTCGCGCTCGGGATCGACTACAACATTTTTCTGATGACCCGGGTGCGGGAGGAGAGCAACCGGCGTGGAACCCGCCAAGGTGTGCTCCGGGGCCTGATCGCCACCGGAGGGGTGATCACCTCGGCCGGGGTCGTTCTTGCCGCGACTTTCTCGGCGCTGGCCGTAATTCCCCTGCTTTTTCTGGCCCAGGTCGCTTTCATCGTTGCCTTCGGGGTTCTGCTGGACACCCTGGTGGTGCGTTCGATCCTGGTTCCTTCCCTGGTTTACGATCTCGACCATCGGGCGTGGTGGCCAAGCCGACTTCCCCGCCGAAGTCCCAATCCGGATCCGCCCCCGGGGGCAGAGTGATCAGGCCGGATCAAGACGCCACTCGACCGGATCGGCCCCCTGCTCGGCGAGCAGGGCGTTGGCCCGGCTGAACGGCTTGGATCCGAAGAAGCCGTGACGGGCCGCCATCGGGCTCGGATGGGGCGACTCGACGCAGGGAACCTCGCCCAGCAGCGGTTTCAGGTTGCGGGCGTTTCTTCCCCAGAGAATCGCGACCAGCGGACCACCCCGTCCGGCCAGTGCCCGGATCGCCTGCTCGGTGACCTCCTCCCAGCCCTGCCCCTGATGCGCGTTCGGGCGGCCGGGCTGCACGGTGAGGGAACGGTTGAGCAGCAGCACTCCCTGGTCGAACCAGGGAGTGAGATCACCGTTCGCCGGCGGCGGGTAGCCGAGGTCGTCGCCGTACTCCTTGAAGATGTTGACCAGACTCGGCGGTAGCGGCCGGACGTCGGGCGCCACCGAGAAGCAGAGTCCGACCGCGTGACCCGGGGTCGGGTAGGGATCCTGCCCCACGATCAGCACCCGCACCCGGTCCAGCGGCAGGGTGAAGGCCCGCAGGATGTTCTCCCCGGACGGCAGGTAGCCCCGACCGGCCGCGTTCTCGACCCGGAGAAACTCGCCGAGCTCGCCGATCCGCCCCGCAACCGGATCGAGCGCCTCGGCCCAACCCGGATCAATCACCTCACTGAGCGGCCGCGCCCCCACAACCCCAACGTTACCGGCCAACCAGTCGCTGATACATCCCCTGGATACATGAGTGACTGGTTGGCCAGCGTGTAGCCTGCTCGGCGGTGAATCGAGATGCTGCGATCTGACGAACGGGCAGAGGCCAGGCGGATCGTCGGCGACGAGAACGCCCGCAAGGCACTGCAGAAGCGCACCCTGATCACCGTCGTGATCAGCCAGGTGCTCGGCGGAGCCGGCCTGGCTGCCGGGATCACGGTCGGGGCCCTGATCGTCCGCGACATGCTCGGCAGCGACAGCCTCTCCGGCCTGCCCAGCGCCCTGTTCACCCTTGGCGCCGCCTCCTTCGCCTTCCTGATCGGCCGCATGGCCCAGCGGAGCACCCGCCGAGCCGGCCTCGGACTCGGCTTCGCCACCGGTGGCATCGGCGCGATCGGCGTGGTCCTGGCCGTCTCGATCGACAGTCTCCCCCTGCTTTTCGCCGCGCTGTTCATCTATGGGGCCGGCACCGCGGCCAACCTTCAGGCCAGGTACACAGGCACCGACCTCGCCCCGGAGAGGGCGCGGGGCAAGGCGGCCAGCGTCTCGATGGTCTCGACCACGCTGGGAGCGGTTGCCGGGCCGAACCTGGTCGAGCCGATGGGTCGCCTCGCGGAAGCCCTCGGGATCCCGCCCCTGGCCGGACCCTTCATGCTTGCCGCGGTCGCCTACCTGGCCGCCGGCTCGGTCCTCTTCCTGATGCTGAGACCCGATCCGCTGCTGGTCTCCCGGCTGCTCGCAAGCGACGCCGGCCCCGAAGCGCCACCGACCCCGCCGGAAGACACCGGGGAGCTTCCCGGCCCCACCGGTGCGCCGGCCGCGGTCGCGATCGCCCCCCGGCGGATCAACCGGGGGGTGGCGGTCGCCGCCACCGTCATGGTCGTAACCCAGGTGGCGATGGTCGGGATCATGACCATGACCCCGGTCCACATGCGCGATCACGGCCATCACCTCGGTGCAGTTGGCCTGGTGATCGGGATTCACATCGGTTTCATGTACCTGCCATCCCTGATCACCGGGGCGATGGTCGACCGGATCGGCCGCTACCCGATGGCGGCGGCTTCCGGCGTCACCCTGTTTCTGGCCGGGCTGGTCGCCGCACTCGCCTCACCCGACTCGCTCTTCATCCTGATCGTCGCCCTCTCCCTGCTCGGCCTCGGCTGGAACTTCGGCCTGATTTCCGGCACGGCGATCATGGTCGATTCGACCACCCCGGAAAACCGGGCCGCCACCCAGGGCACGGTCGACGTGCTGATCAACCTCGGCGGAGCGGCGGGCGGGGCGATGTCCGGTCTGGTCATGGCCGGTGCCGGCTACGCGACTCTCTCCCTGGCCGGTGGCCTGCTCTCCCTGCTACTGCTTGGCGTTCTCTGGCGCCACGCCAGCCCCACCCAACCAGGGATCGTCGCTCCCGCCGGTGAGGATTCCGCCTGAGCCGCTTGCTTTCCACCGATCCATCTGGTTGACTCCACGGTCTGGGTCCATCCGCCACGCAGCGGAGATGACCCCCCGATAACCACCCGGTCGACCGCATGACCGACCGCCACAACTTCCAGGGAGGGTAACCATGAGGGGTAGAGCACACGAAGTCCCGACCGGGCGAGGCAGGTCTTTCGCCCTGGCCACCGCCGGCGTTCTGGCAACCCTTGTACTGGCCGGTCAGATCTGGTCGTCTCCGTCCGCTGCGTCATCCAGCCCGGAGAGCCCAGGCGCCCGGATTGCCACGGCACCGGAAGACGCCTCGATCAGCGGCCGCTGGATCCCGCGCGTTACGTTCAAACCCGGACCGATCTGGGTTGGCACCAAGACGAAGTCAACCTCGGTGATGTTCTGGCTCACTTCCAGGAAGCGCTACTCATGGAAATCAACCCGGCAGATGAAGGCCATCGAACGCCACTACCGGCCCCGCCGCATGACCCTGCGGTTCAAGGGTCGCACCCATCGGCTGCATGTCATCGTCGGCTCGGATTTCTCACTCGGCTATCAGGTATACAACGTGTTCAAGGGCCCTAATCGACCCAAGTGCAAGAGTCTCACTCGCCCGAACGGAACGCTGAAGTACCGAAGCAAGGCGGGGCGGTTCAAGATGAAGGTACGAGTTCGCTGCCACTGAACCCCGTTGCCCCGATTCGCCTTCACGGTCCTGGACGCCGGTCGAGGGCCAATCCAGGCTCAGACCGGATCGCCGGTTACCGGACCCTCGGTGTTCGGTTTCCAGCCGAGGGCCGGGGCGACGTGAGTGGCGAAGTTCTCGAGGATCTGAAGGTTGGCCTCCACCCCGAGCTGTGACGGGATCGTGAGCATCAGGGTGTCGGCGGCCTCGATCGCCCGGTCCTGTTTCAGCTCCTCGACCAGCCGATCGGGCTCGTCGGCGTAGGTGCGCCCGAAGGTTGAGCGGAAGTCGTCGATCATCCCGATCTGGTCCCTTCCCGGCCCCATGCCGAACATCAGCCGGTCGCGATCGCTGACCACCGGAAAGATGCTGCGTGAAACCGATACCCGGGGGCTGCCGGTATGTCCGGCCTCCCGATACGCGGCCCGGAACCGATCGATCTGATCCCGCTGCAGATCGGCGAACGGATCTCCGGTGGCCTCGGTCAGCAGGGTCGAGCTCATCATGTTGAGCCCCATGCGGCCGACGTTTTCGGCGCTGTCACGGGAGCCGGCTCCCCACCAGATGTGGTCGATCAGCTCGGCCGAGTGTGGCTCCACGGCCAGTTTCACCCCGGGGCCGAACTGGGCCGGATCGGCCGGAGCCAGGGGCTCGCCGCGAATGGCCTTCAGAAAGAGGTCGAACTTCTCCCGGGCGACATCGGCACCGCGGGGATCGGTGCTCCCCGTGTAGCCGAAGGCCTCCCAGCCGCGGTCCGCCGGCTCGGGGCTGCCACGGGAGATCCCGAGCGCGACCCGTCCGTCCGCGATCAGGTCGAGGGCCGCCGCCTCTTCGGCCAGGTAGAGCGGGTTCTCGTAGCGCATGTCGATCACCCCGGTGCCGACCTCGATCCGCTCGGTGCGGGCCGCGATCGCCGTCAGGAGCGGCATCGGGGAGGCCGACTGACGGGCGAAGTGATGCACCCGGAAGTAGGCACCATTCACCCCAAGCCGATCCGCGCCCTCGGCGATCCCGATCGCGTCCTTCAGCATCCCGCGGCCGTCCGGACCGGGCCCGGAGCCACCGCCACCGTAGTGGCCGAAGCTGAGGAATCCGAAAGCTCTCATCGAAGACGCCTGAAACCGCTGATGCCGTAGCCGATCTCGTCGTCAGCGGCCAGCTTGATGTGGTCCACCCAGACTGACTTCACGAAGCCGAACCGGGGGTGGTAGTTCACCCTGAGTTCCGGCACGCCTGCCTTGATCGCCAGGTGAACCTGCTGGAACATTCCGGCAACGGTCCTAGGGCCAGACCAACCGCGAACCGAGGTCCGGACCACCCTGCCCCGCCGGACCGTCACCTCCACCTCGTTCGGCGACGGGCAGAAACAGGATCGGGTCACCCTGAGCCGGTAGTTCAGGACCGGAGCCTTCAGCCACTTCGCCCGGGCCGCCCTGAACGCCCGGGTCGCGGCGCCGTCGGTGATCGACGGGTCCGGTGTCTCGGGCGGGAAGTCGGGTGGCGGCGAGGCAAATGCCGTGCCGACGGAGAGCAATCCGAAGATCAGGACGGCAGCCACAAGCGAAAGCGGTCTCTTCACATCCATATTTCTACTACGAAAGTGACCAGGTCTCGTCACGAGACGGAACCGAACAGGGTGAGATCCGGTTCGCGCTCTCCCCGCAGCACCGCAAGGTCAACCTCGACGCATCTGATCCCCCGTCCCTCGGCCAGGGTCACCGCCTGGGGTTTGATCGTCTGGGCCGCCAGCACCCCGCGACAGCCGGCCATCACCGGCTCCAGCCGGATCCGCTCCAGGTAGCGGGTGATCTGCTCGACCGCATCGATCGTCCCTACCCGCTTGATCTCGACCGCGACCCAGGCCCCGTCCTCGTCCTTCAGCATCAGGTCGACCGGGCCGATGTCGGTCGCCCACTCGCGGGCCACCAGACTGAGCCCCGGTCCGCACCAGTGAGGCTGTTCGGCGAGCAGCTCCTGAAGGTGGGCCTCCACCCCGTCCCGTTCAAGCGCCGCCGCTTCACCCATGTCGTGACTCACGTCCGAGATCACCTCGCTGATCCTGATCTCGACCCGGTCCTCGGTCGCACCCGCCCGCTTGGTCACCACGATCAACCCCTCCTGCTCGACGATTGTGGTCGGCGGGGTCATCCAGTTTTGCGGCTTGTAGCCGCCGGTGTCGGCGTGGATCAGCACCGACCCGTCGGATTTGATCATCACCAGACGCAGGGCTTCCGGCAGGAAGGTCTCCAGCCGCCCGGTGTAGCGGGCCTCGCAGCGGGCAACGATCAGACGCACAACGGGAAGGGTAGGCGGAACCGGACCGGCGTGACGAGACCCCGGGTGGATCGCCCGGGATCAGGAACCCCGGGCGGTCCCGACCGTGTCCCCGAGGCTCACCGATCGCCCGCCGATCCGGTGCTGGCGAACGATCACCCGGATCCGCTTCAACCGGCCCTGGGCGAGCAGCCGGCGAAGCCTCGGCGTGTCCGGGGCCAGATCGACGGTCCGGAAGGTGTCCGGGACCTGCTGGAAGGTGGTCCGGCCAACCGTCCGGCCGTTCAGCCTGAGCAGGACTCGGGTCTGGCAGTGCCCATTCACCGGGCAGACGACCCTCAGCCGGATCTTTCCACCCCTTCTGACGGCCGAATCTGCGCTCCGGCGCCCCGCCTCACGCAGGGAGATCCGGTTCGGCGGAGAGAGCCGGAACTTCCTGGTCCCGACCCGCCCCGGCACGCCGTCGGCATTCAGCGCCTGGACGTTCGCTACGGCCCAACTGCCGCCGGGATGGGAGGGAATTCTGATCGAGTGCCTTTTCGGACTGACCACCCGCCGATAGGCGCTCAGGCGCCTGCCGTTTCTGACCACGGCAACCTCGGCGAGGTACCCGCGGGCGCCCGGGACCGCCTGCCATCTTGCGACGGCCGTGTAGTTGTTCCGCCAGGCATGGACGACCCGGGGGGCGCGAAGCTTCGACGGTCGCCGTACGACGTAGCGATCCTCGACCGTCACCTCGCGCGGAGTGCCGCCGTGGACCACATAGGCCCGAAGCCGACGGTTACCGTAAGCCCCGCCCTTGGCAGCGGTGAATCGGTAGCGGCCCCGAACCCGGTCGGTGACCAGGATCGGCTTCTCGGAGCCGTCCTGCATCACCTCGGTGAAGGAGAGCTTGGTGTGAGGGTTGCCCCTCGAGTTCCAGGTCAGAGTGCGGCTGAGCCCCCGGCCGACGATCCGGGCCCGGACCTTCTCCGGCCGCAGTGCCTTGCCGGTTTTCACGCCCATGATCGGCGCGGAATCCGCGTACGGGGTGATTGTCCACCGGCCGTTTGCGAGCGAACCGGCGGCCACGTGGGTGACCCGGTTTCTGCGATCGACCACGATCATGTATCGCTTGGTCCGGACCACGTCCCTGCCTTTCGGCACGGTGAAGTTGCGTCCGTCCGGGGCGGTGAGCCTGAACCGGGGTGCTCCCCCCTTGCCACGGGCGCTCAGCACCACCTCACGCGGGCCGGTAGTGAGCTTCCGGGGTCTTTCGGCCGAGACCGCAGCCACCCCGGCCGATGCTGCGGCCGGAAACTTCTCCCGGTAGTGATCGAGTCCGCAGCTCACCCCGAACGTCTTGACTTCCTTTGCCCCGTACTCGTAGACCGCCCCGCCGTCGAACCAGGTGACCTTCCAGCAGGCACCGGCCGCCCGGTTGTTGATCAGGATGCGGCCGTCGAAGATGTCGAGACCGATCAGGCGCACCTTGCCGCGGCCCTCGAACTGGAACTTCTGTTTGGCCACCCAGCCGTCCACCTTGGTGCCGATGTAGAACGGATCTTCCGGATTATTCGAGTAACTGGGGAAGCCGATCCCGATGTTGAACCCGAACTCGACCCCGGTCGCGGTGCGAATCTTCAGGTAGACGCTGCCGGCCGGCAGGCGGAACACTTTGAGTCCGCCGTCGAAGAAGAAGTAGAAGTCGTTCCGTTCCTTGCCGATCTTCAGCGACGAGTTGACCTCGAGCGGGACCAGCTTACCCCAGGGGGAGGGCACCTTCGGGCCGAACTCGGCGGTCGCCGCGGCGCTCAGGTTGAGCAGCAGCTGGTCGTCCACCTTCTTGAAACCGAACCCGCCGCTCATCGCGCTGATCGTGCCCGCCGGCGGCGCCCCGATCGGGATCTCCAGCCCGGAGGCCCCGATAGCGGCCTTGGTCAGCACCGAGTCCTCGACCTCGAACTCGAAACTGATCCCGCGGTCGCCCATGAACGGCAGGCTGAAGTCGGCCCCGCCGCCAAGTGACTTCTCGGAGGCCGAGTATTTCGCCTCGAGACCGTTGATCGTGATCAGCTTGATCCCGTCGATCTTTTCCAGCTTCAGTTCGAAGCCGTCGACGTGGGCGCCCTCACCGACCTCGGTCGGGACCGCAACGGTGGCGGACTGCGGTCGGCCCTTCAGGGTCATCCAGCCGGCCAGACGCAGACTCAGGTCCATCGAGCCCTTGCCCCCTTCGAGCAGACGGATCGGGGTTTCGATGTCCGGGGCCGGGGAAAAGCCGGCCAGGGCCTTGACCCAGGTCGCGTTGGAGAAGAAGCGCAGATCCTCGAGGGTGAGCGACCCGGTCTTCGGGGCGGTGAAGTTCAGCTTGAACGGCTCCCCGAGCCGGGTCGGTTCGGAGGTGAACTCCTTCGGCCCGAGCACCGCCAGCTGGACCGGCAGGGCGCCGCCGTCACGGTCCTGGTAGCGGATCGAGGAGTTGCCGGTATCAATCTTGATCCAACCCTGGTTGCGGGCGTCGCCGTCCGGCTTGCGGCCGTCGATCAGGAAGCCGTTCATGTCAACCGCCTGGATCCGCTTGTCGGTAGCGCCGTAGTACGGCTGCCGGTCCGGGTCGGCGGTGTAGACCTTCGCACCCTTGACGGTGTCCTCCTCGAAGCAGCCGACCAGCTTGACGATCCCGACCGTGATCGTCTTCGCGTTCGAGTTGTCCCGCGGACATTTCACGGCGGGGTCGGCGCCGGCCGCCGGTCCCGCGACCGCCACCATGCCGGCAAGGGCCGCCGTCAGGGCGATCAGGATCAGGGTCTTCTGTCTCATCTCGTCTGCTGCTCCATTTCCGTCTCCCCGGCGACACAGGTGAACTGTCCCGAGCATCATCCCCGACAGCTGTTTCAACTCCGTTACAGAGTCCGCGATTCGGTGAGTGAGGTACCCGCAGCCCGATGTTTCGTAACCCGGCTGAAACAGAAGCTCGGGAGCCTGCCTCGAAACCGCACGACCGAGAGGCCCTGCTTGCCCACCAGTGATAGCGATTTCGTGGAGGATGCCGCCATGCGAATCCTTGTGATCGAGGACGAGGAGAAGATGCTCCGGAACCTGGAACGGGGCCTCTCCCACGCCGGTTTCTCGGTTGACACGGCGGTCGACGGCCGCAGCGGCCTCGCCATGGCGGCGGTAAGCGAGTACGAGGTCATCGTGCTCGACCGCGATCTTCCGGGGGTCCACGGAGATGAGGTCTGCCGTCGCCTGAATCAGACCGGGAACGAGGCGAGGGTGATCATGTTGACCGCGGCCGCCACCCTCGACGACCTGACCGAAGGGCTGAACCTCGGCGCCGACGACTACCTGACCAAGCCTTTCCGCTTCCCCGAGCTGACCGCCCGGATCAGGGCGCTGGGTCGCCGTACCGGGCGGCCGTCACCGACCGTGCTGGAACGGTCCGGGGTCACGCTCGATCCGGCCCGCGGCCTGGCCACGCGAGGCGGAGCGGAACTGGAACTGACCCACCGGGAGATCATGGTGCTGGAGGTTCTGCTCACGGCCGAGGGCGGCGTCGTGTCCGCCGACCGGCTGCTGGAGGAGGTCTGGGGGGCGGATGCCGACCCGTTCGGATCCTCGGTCAGGGTGACGATGTCCCGACTTCGGCGCCGGCTTGGCGATCCCCCGGTGATCGAGACCGTGGTCGGCCGCGGGTACCGGATCTGATGAGAAACCCGACGATCAGGCTGAGGATCGCGCTTGCCTGCGCTGCTCTGGTCACCGTCACCGGCATCCTCGTGCTGGTCGGAATGCTCTACCTGACCCAGAACACGATCGACCGTAACTCGCCGCAGGTCACCCTGAACACCCGCACCGACAGTCCGGCGGTGCTGCGGGCCCAGACCTTCGCCCTGTCGGTCCAGAACCAGAAGCTGGTCGAGGACACCGTCGACGAGGTCCGCACGATCGGGATCATCGGCCTGATCCTGCTGGCATCGGGATCACTGGTGGCGAGCTGGTTCATCGCGGGCAGGATGCTCCGCCCGGCCAGAAACCTGGCCGAGTCGGTCGAGCAGATCTCGGCGCTGAACCTCGATCGACGCCTTCGCAGCGAGGGTCCGGATGACGAACTGAAGGCGATCTCGGACGCTTTCGACCGGATGCTCGAACGACTCGACGACGCCTTCGATCGTCAGCGCCGTTTCGTCGCCGACGCCTCGCATGAACTCAAGACGCCGTTCGCCACCATGCGGACCCAGATCGACGTGGCCCTCGACAATCCGAATCTCTCCCGGGATGAACTCGGCGCAGTGCTGCAAGAGGTCCGGGAGGTGGTCGACCGGGGCGGAGAGCTGGTCGACGCGATGCTTGCCCTTTCGAGGGCGGAAACGGTGGTCGGGCGCATTCGGGTGGATCTGGCTGCGCTGGCCGGCGAGGTGATCACCTCCACCCCAGGAACCGGTTCGCTCGACCTTCGACTCGACCTGCGGGAGGCAGTGGTCGATGCCGACCCGGTGCTGCTCGATCGGCTGGTCTCGAATCTGGTCCGAAACGCGGTTGCCTACAACCGGTCGGGAGGTCTGCTCGAGGTGAAGACCGGCCCTCAGTGTGGAAGATCGGTCCTGACGGTGCGAAATGACGGTCCGCGGCTACCGGAAGAAGAGATGCCGCTGCTCTTCTCCCGCTTTCATCGCGGCAGGGCGGCTTCAGGGGATGGTTTCGGGCTAGGACTGCCGTTGACCGAGGTGATCGCCCGGGCTCATGACGGGACGATCACGGCGACGGCGCGGCCGGAAGGCGGGCTGACGATCCGGGCGGAGCTGCCGCTTGCCGGCCCGGACGTTCAGGGTGAGCCGCAGGGCCCGACCCCGTAGGCGGTGAGATCACGGGTGACCCCGTCGAAGGGACCTTGGCTGGCCAGTGCCGGGTCGGCCTCGACCCGGTCGGTTGCCCGATCGAGCCGATTCAGCATCAGGTCGATTTTCTGCCGATCGGCAGGCGGCGAGGCGAGCTCTCGCAGATCCCGGATCTGCTCGCGAAGGTTCGGCACCCAGACCTCGCGGGTGAACCGGATGCCGGTCTCATTGTCCGGTTTCCGGTCCGCTGGGAAGGCCTCCACCATCGCCTTCCTCAGCACCTCGTTCGCCTCGTTGCAGATGGCGTTGGCCTGCCGGATGAACTCGGCCCGGGACAGGTCTGCCGTCCCGGGCCGTGAGTCGCCGGAACCACAACCGGCCAGCATCGGTGACAGCGGGAGCACCGCCGCAAGAAACAGGCCGGCCACGACCGACCGGGGACGCTTCATCGGATCGGCGGCCAAAGGCACTCAGCCCCGGGACTCTGGTTCCGGGGCCCGATTCTGCTTTCGTTGCCAGGGATCGGCGGCCAGTAGGGGGAACCAGAGCAGCGGTGTCCAGCCACCGAGGAAGAGGCCGATCGGGGCGGTGACCAGGAATACCGCGGCCGTGTAGTAGCAGGACTTCAGGGTGAGGGCAAGGTTCCGCTCATGGTCCGGTTCCCCGAGTCCTCGCCGGAGGATCGCCCGGACCATCAGGGCCTGCGAGACCGCGATCAGCGCCAGGTTCACGATGTAGAAGGTCGCGGTCAACCGGATATCGTTGCCGTACTCCCCGATCAGTTGGCTGGAGAAGGGCAGCAGCACGATCCAGGCCAGGTAGAGCAGGGTCAGCCACATCAGGCCGCGGTCGTACTCCCGCACCATTCGCATCAGCCGGTGATGCCCGATCCAGTAGATCCCGATCACCGCGAAGCTGATCCCGAAGGCGAACAGGTCGGGCAGCAGGTCACCGAGGGCGTCTACAAAGTCGCCGTTGCTGGTCAGGTCATTCGGAACCTCGATCTGCAGCACCAGCAGTGTGATCGCGATTGCGAACACGCCGTCGGTGAAGGCGAGGATCCGGGAGAGATCCTTGCCCCGCTCGAGGTCCGGCAGGTCTCTGCTTTGTTCACTAGCGTCCTGCATCCGTCGGTCATCCTAGACAACTCTCGAACCGCGACAGCACAGCGGGCACCACCCTTCCCGCCGGTTCGATCAGTCCCCGCGGGCAGCGGCTTCCAGCGTCGCGATGTCGAGCTTGATCATTTTCAGCATCGCGTCGGTGGCCCTTTTGGACCGTTCCGGGTCGGGATCGGCCATCAGTTCCTCCATCACCGCCGGGACGATCTGCCAGCGGACCCCGTAGCGGTCCGTCAGCCAGCCGCAGGCCTGAGGCGCGCCCCCGCCCTCAAGCAGCCCGTCCCAGTAGCGATCGATCTCATCCTGGCCCTCGCAACTGACGTAGAACGAGATCGCGTCGTTGAACTCGTGGTGCGCTCCAGCCTGCATCGCCTGGAAGCGCTGGCCGCGAAGAGTGAAGTCAACCACCTTCACCGACCCGGAAGGCCCGCTCGGCGATTCGCTTTGCATCGTCGTAGTCCGGTCGATGCTCGAGTCCGGAAAGACCGACACGTAGAACCGCGCCGCTTCCTCCACATCCTTCTCGAACCAGAGGAAGGGAAAGATCCTGATGTCGGTATTGATCGTCATGGCCGGGGTCTCCTCGATGTCGGTTACCCGAACTACCTGCACCGAAACCGATCCCTCCAACCAGAATCCATCACCCCAAAACGGATCTTGAGGGGTGAGCGACGGGATTCGAACCCGCGACCGCCTGGACCACAATCGAAGCAGCTGACGCGATCCACTCCGCAAAAGTGAGCTATTTGCAGGGCTTTTCTTGTGGGGCGAACATGGGCCGTGGGGCGGATATGCGCGGATAGGCGGCCAATATGCGGGCATGTCAGGCACTTCGCCGGTCGAGTGCCTGAAGGTTGGGGGCTGAGCCCGGCTGGTTCAAGTCAAGGAACCGAGAGAGCCGGACCTAAGTATGAAGTGCCGACAATCCGCAATCCAAGCGAACTTCACTGATGCGATTCTTCTCGGTCAGGATCGACGTTACCCTCCAGCTTCTGACTGTACTCACGCAGATCTATCGCGGGGACAGAGCCCGACTCTTGGAGCCTAGTGAAGAGTCGGCTCAGGAAGAAAATGAGACCGCTGGCCGCATCGCTTTGATGGATCTTTAGTTGGTCAATCATCAGTTGGTCGTCATCGCCGCGCGGATACGTCACTTCGAACGCACCGTGTTGGAGGCCGCATCCAAAATCTAACTCCCCGTTGCTATCGGCCTCGCCCAAGGCATTTTCCAGCGCCTGCCCGAAGGGAGGATTCCATGAGCTTCCCACCGTGAGGATCCCAGCGAGAATCCGAAGTGGCTCACGGGGCGTGCCTATTTTGCCTCGGGCGTCCACGATGGGCAGGTTCGTCCGATGGAGCGCCCGGACAGATCGCGCCCGCTCGATTGCGTAGGCGACATATTCGGCGCTTAGTTCCGGCTTCACTTCGAAGATCGCGTAAACGCTCTCCGCCGGGATCAAGCACCGATCTGCTGCCTCGAATAGCTCTGGATGGAAGTAGTTATCGTGAATGACCAGATCGACCTCCAGGCTTTCTCCGCCGGCAGCATCGATCACAAACGCCCCTCGCGATACTTGGTAGCGCCCTGGCAAGAATCGCTCAAGCGCCCGCTCCCAACCTTTCTCGTTGACATCACCGCGGGCTACCGGGTGACCCAGCCCATCGCGCAGGCCAAGCTCTGCGGCGAGAAGTGCCTGCTTTGAGGCCATCAATTGTTGGATATCGATCGGCGTCATATGGGGACGCTACCTGGGAGGTCGGCTGCCGTCATGGTCCACGTCTTTTGTTTGGTTGGTCGCAAACACCCAGGGCACCAACGAGGGGCTGTTCCAGTCGTCACCTGGGCCGGCGATAACGATGATGGCCACGAGGACATCGAACTGAAGCTCCTCGGCGGCGAGCAATTCTGAATAGGTGGCTAGATCGGTGGGACTTGGACGCGGATCACCGTGAGGATGGGTATGCCACTCCCCTACCCATACGCTCTGTGAGCTACTCCATCCGTGGGCGGCCAAGCGGCGCGCATGTTCAAGGTCACGAAGGAAGAAGTCCGGACGACGTTCGGCCGTTGGTCCAGGATCACCGGCGAAATCGACGTGGACGACGCGGTCGTCTGGCCTAGGTCCTCGACCCAATAAGATGCCTCCGGTTTCCCGGCCATCAATGGACTCACGCGCCAAACTCTTAATCTGAGTTTGGGCCTCGTCCTCGATCTCGACGTCGATTGTCATTACGAGCAGCTGGGGCACCCTGGCCGAGAAGCAGGCAGGGTGTGCCACCTGACTTGGTCAGGCCCGTGTTTCCGGTCTGGTACGCAAGAAACGCGGCAAGACCACCGTCTCGGTACCGGGCGTTCGGGTTGCCGATGATCTGGTGCTCAGGAACTTCACCGCAAGCGGCCCGGATCAGATCTGGGCAACCGACATCACCTATCTCAGAACCTGGGAGGGCTGGATCTACCTCGTTGCCGTTCAGGATCTTTTCTCCCGCAAGATCGTCGGTTGGGCGATGGCTGACCACATGAGAACGGAGCTCGTAACCGACGCGGTCCGGCCTATTGGGCCGACACGATCGCCGACGGGGCCAGCCGGATGCTGGTGCTCTTCTACTTCTACCAGCTGGGCTACACCCCATTCGAAGTCGCGTCTCTGTTTCTGTTCTACGAGATCTTCGGAATCGTCACCAATCTGGTCGGCGGCTGGGTCGCTGCCCGGCTGGGACTGAAGACCACTCTTTTCTCTGGACTCTCGATCCAGATCGTGGCACTGGCGATGCTGGGCATGGCCCCGGAGACCTGGCTGGTGGTGCCATACGTGATGGTTTCCCAAGCTCTCTCGGGGATTGCCAAGGATCTGACCAAGATGAGCTCCAAGAGCGCGGTCAAACTGGTCGTGCCCGAGGACTCGGAGTCCTCGCTCTTCAAATGGGTGGCGATCCTCACCGGCTCGAAGAACGCGTTGAAAGGCGTCGGCTTCTTCATCGGAGGGCTCCTGCTCACCCTGGTCGGCTTCCAGACCGGGATGCTCATCCTGGTCGCGATGATCGCGGCCACGCTGATCACGACCGCGCTACTGATGCACGGCGGACTCGGCGAGACCGACGGCGCCGCGAAGTTCCGGCACATGTTCTCCAACAACCGCTCGATCAATGTGCTGGCCGCGGCGAGAGTCTTCCTGTTCGCCTCGCGGGACGTCTGGTTCGTGGTCGGACTGCCGGTCTACCTCCGGACGGTGCTGGATTGGAGCTTCTGGGAGGTCGGCACCTTCCTCGCGATCTGGGTGATCGGCTACGGCATCGTCCAGGCATCCGCTCCGACCTTCATGAACCGTCGAGCCAAGGAGAAGGGTCAGTTGCCCGACGGCAGGACGGCGACCTGGCTTGCTTTCGTGCTCGCCGCATTTCCGGCGGCGATCGCCCTCGCCCTCACCGCCAACGTCGATCCTGCCACCGTCCTGATCATCGGCCTGATTGCCTTCGGAGTCATATTTGCGATGAACTCGGCGGTCCACTCCTACCTGGTGCTCTCCTACGCCGACAACGACAAGGTCGCGATGAATGTCGGCTTCTATTACATGGCAAACGCGGGCGGCCGACTGATGGGAACGGTGCTTTCCGGCGCGCTCTACCAGTGGTACGGGCTCACCGGCTGCCTCTGGGCATCGGTGATCTTCGTCCTCGTGGCCGCCGCGCTCTCCCTCCTGCTGCCCCGCGGACGACGGTCGCATCCACGGCAGCTCCGGATGCTCAGGAGGCCGATTTCTTCAGTGCCTCCACAGCAGCTCTGAGTTCTGCAACCCCGTAGGCACCTTCGATTCGTTGCTTGATCCGGCCGTCTTTGCCGATGAGAAATATCCAGGGTTCGGTCTGCAACCCGAAAGCCTTCAGTTGGGGCCGAACTCCCTTGTTCGGGTCGTTCTCGTTGTAGATCTCCTGGTGGATGAAGGCGACGTCGTCGCCGACCTCGGCCTTGACCTGTTCCGTGACGTCAACCACGGGGCCACAGACCCTGGTCTCGCAGAGGGCTGGTGTCGCGAAATTCAGCACGACCGGCTGCTTGCCGAGCACGTCCTGCAGGTCGACGTCGTGCATGCTCGACGGCGGCTGGCGGGTGTCGATCTTGGAGAGGTCGCCTCCCACACTCTTTGCTGTCGGTGTGCTGACCTTTGATGCCATGTCCCCCACCTGGGCGACACTCTTGAACTTGCCGACCGTCGGGCTGGGTATGCGGGTCACCTCGGGCCCATCCTCGCCGTCGATCACGGCCATCCCCAACCACGGTCCGGGCCGGTCGAACTTGACCCCGTCGACCACATAAACGGTCGTCGCCGCACCAGGACCCTCGCTACCCATAGCGGCGTAGGCGGGCTTCGTTTCGAGCGAGTCGACCCTTGCCGGTAGCGGTCCCTCGACCGGTGATTTCGCGTCCTTCGCGAAATAGAGGGCGATGTCAGCGTCATCGACCTGGGTGCCGTCGAGTTCGAACACGCCAAAGGGAACACGGTTCTTGCCGACTTCGAAGACCGATGCCGCCGGAGATACGACGACGTCTGCTTCCGGCAGAGAACTGAATATCTCCTCGATCGTCTCGCCTTTCGCGGACGGGAAGCCCGCGGCCGACGGTGCCTCGCGCGCCGTCTCGTCACCGTCGTTGGAGTCACCACAAGCGACAAGCCCGCCGGCAAGCAATGCCACAGCTACCAGGTGGACGAACGCCATCCGTCTTCTTGAAGTCAACTTTGCTTTCCCTTCATTGATTTGCCACCGACAGCAGATAGAGACCGAGGCTCGTGAACGCGATCATCACCGCCAGCATCCAGTACTGCGACCTCGCCGCCATGCGGTAATCCGTCCAGACGAACACGGCGCGATCGTGCGCCAGCACGAGTCCGAGTACATGCCCGGTGACCAGAGCGCCCAGTTGGACGTACCAGACGGCATTGGCGCTGAGCACGGTGTAGTCGATGCCTGAGTTGGCTGTGCCGAACAGGTTGGCACCATCACCAAGCGGGTCCGACAAAAGGAACGTGAACTGGGCCTGTTCCTGGAACACGAACAGGCTGAAGTAGTGCGCGATGAGATAGGCGAGCGCGATCGGGATCAGGGTGTGGGCGAATCGTCCGCGCAACGTCGAGAATGAAGGTGCGCCGGGAACTCGACGCATCCCCCTGACCCCGGCGAGGTAGATCGCGGCCACGAAACCGATTGACAGAAGAAGGAACACGGTGTCTCCCCCGCGGACGGCTTCGGTGATCCCGAACCCCAGATCGCTGAATCTGTCCTGCAGCCATTCGATCGGGCTCTTCATCGCTCCCTCCTGAGCGCCGTCGAACGTAGTGACTCCGATCGCAGACACGACCACGGCCAGCGAACCTGGGATCTTGGCCCAACTGCTCGCCCCCGAGAACACGGCCCGCCGACCGAGCCTTCGATCCCGCACCTCGAAGATCGACAGCTCGGAGAACATGTTGAAGTAGACCGAGAAGAACTCTCCCCTCGAGTTCCATCTCTCGACCCCGAAGATCCCCATCATCACGAACGTGTAGATCGAATAGAGGACCGTTGCCTGGGCGACCACCTCGGGTGAGAGTGTCACCGATGCGCCGGTCGATCCGTAGATGATCTCCAACCAGACAAACGCCACGAGGCCTACCGCAGCGGGCCAGCGTCCCAGCCTTTCGGGATAGGCGAGATGCGGCGCCGGTCGACGCAGGCAAAGAGTCAACAAACCACCGGCCAGCCTGCCCACGAACCGCCAAGGCGAGAACGCCCGAAACACATCTCCGAGCAGCACGCTGAGGACCGGGAACCCCAGCCAAACGGTCACGAAGACGAAGGTCAGCGCGAAGTTCCGATCCGGCGCCTCGGTTCCGTTCAGCCCGGAATAGACGATCGTGCCGAGCAGGATCACACCGATAGCCCCGCAGAGGACCACGAACGGCCAGGAGAGGACGATTCGGGAGAACCGGGGGGCGATTGCTCGCCAGTGTGGTTCCTCGAACTTTGGCTCCCGCCAGGCGGCGGAGAGCGCGAAGAACGAGACCACGAGGACGATCGCGGCACCCCAGGCGAATAGCCATGCCGGGATCGGCAGGTCGCCTCGGGAGGCCAGCGCGTGCGCGAAGGGAATCATCGTCAGGGATTGACTTGGAGGTTCGCGATCGGAACCGCCGAGTGCTCGAGCTCTACCTCGAATACTCCGGTGATCTCGGCCGGGAACGAGAACTTCGCGGTTCCACCGGCCAAGACTTCCTTGCTCACGTCATAGCCGTGGACGTGGACCTCGTCCTCGACATCGGACTTGACGGTGAACCGGATCGTCTCTCCTTGGTCGAAGTTCAGGTCGACGACGCCGTCGCGGGGCTCACCGTTCTTGACGACCACCTGCGCGACTGGTGGCGGTACCGGTTTCGCGGGCTTTTCGGGCTTCGACCGACTGGCGCCGGTGTCACCGGTTGCCAGTGCGGGGTTCGACGGTTGCGTCGTTTCGTCGTCATTGGAATCGTCGCCTGGTCGGACGATGAAGAAGAGGGCCAGTACCGCCAGGACGAGTGCCGCGCCCACGATCATTCTTTTGGGTGGAAAGTTCATGTTCTACTCCTCGGTTCTACTTCGAGGGCCCCGACGCTCGTTGAGGCGTAGGGCCGGATCAGATGTGGATGAGCGACGAGCGCGGAGGTGGCCTGACCGCCAACGCATAGGCGATCTCTCGCCCTGTCTGCCGGACGAGATCGAGAAGCTCCGGGACGGCCTGTGCGAGCGGCTTGACCGTGGGCCGATGTCGGGCGC
Source organism: Solirubrobacterales bacterium (assembly GCA_023958085.1). Classification (GTDB taxonomy): domain Bacteria; phylum Actinomycetota; class Thermoleophilia; order Solirubrobacterales; family 70-9; genus 67-14. Next base: position 157,911 of record JAMLGI010000002.1, read on the forward strand.
GCCGGCTGCGGACCCGGATGATGACCTTCTCACCGGGAAAGAAACCGAGACTCAGGGTGAGAAGCAAGAGAAGGGCTGGGACCAGTACCAGGAAGTGGCTCAAAACAGGGTTCTCCAGTAGCTCCAGAATGCTTCCGCGATCAGCACGACGACCGTGAGCATCGAGACCGTCAAGATTACCCCGTGATAGTTGGCGGCGAACCGGATAGCTCCATTAAATCTGCCCGCTTTGCCGATGTTTCCCGCTGAGAGGTTGTAGATGGTCACGTAGACAAAAAGGGTGAACACGGCAACCCAGACGACCATGCAGTACGGGCAAAGCGCTTCGATCCGGTAGAGGCTCTGGAAGATTAGCCAGCAGACGAAACCGAACGCGAACGTCACCCCGGCCTGGATCACGAGCCACATCCGGCGAGGGAACCTGACCCCGATCAGCATCGCAGCCCCCACCATCGAAAGCCCCCCGAAGCCGACGATCCCGAGAAGTGGATTGGGAAATCCGAACGCTTCTGCCTGGTCGCTTTCCATGATCGAGCCGCAGGAGAGGATTGGATTGATCGAGCAGGTCGGGACGTAGTCCGGATTGCCGATCAGCTTCAGTTTCTCGACGAAGAGAATCACCGCGGCGAAGAATGCGATCAATGATGCGATCGTGATGATCCAACCGATCGCGCGCTTTAGGAACGCCGCCGAGTCCGGGACGGGTGATCCGGCCTCGGATTTAGTTACGGATCTAGCCCCAGCCGTCACTCGGAAAGTAGAGCGTCGATTCGCTCCTTGAGCAATTCATACGGAGGCATCGAGGGCAGCTCTTCATCGTTCAGGAAGATCGTCGGTGTTCCCTGGACGCCGAGGCCCACCCCGTCCTGCTGATCCTTGGCGATCCGCTCGGCGGTCTTCGGATCGTTCACGTCGGCGACGAACTGCGCCTCGTCGAGACCGAGTTCACGGGCGAACTCGACGAACAGATCCTCCTTGGAATCCTGCGACTCGCCCCACTCCGACTGGGTCTCGTACATCTTCACGTACATCTCCTCGAAGGCATCCTGCTTCGATGCCGCCTCGACCGCACGGGCCGCGTTCTCGGCGTTGCCGTGCCCTGAGAGGGGGAAGTAGCGGACGACGAAGTTGATGCGTCCCTCGTACTCCTCACGGATTCGCTCCATGACCGGGAACTGGGCCTTGCATGCCTCGCATTCGAAATCGAGGAATTCGACCAGGTTGACCTTGTCGTCCTCGGCGGTGGACAGCATGTGGGAGTCGGCCCTGACCGTCTTCGGGTTCTCAGCTGCGTCCGAGTTCACCGGTCCCCCGCTGTCGCGGGTGTTCATGAATATGAGGCCACCGAGCACGAACAAGAAGATGACGGCGAAGGTGACTTTGGTGTTCTGAGTCAAGGGGGAGTCGGTCCTTTCGAAGCGGGCCAGACTCCGATCCTACTATGTTACGTAGTAGCTACGACTCGTCGTCGGTGAGCTTGCGGAGGCGTGCGACCTCGTCGGGGCCGGCCTCTGAGACTTGCCGGGCGAACTGCGCGAGGGCGAGGTCACCGTACTCACCGACGAGCGCGTCCACCTCTGCCCTGGCCCGCTCCTCCAGGTAGCCCTGACGGGAGACCATTGGGCGATAGAGATCCGACTTTCCTTCCCGGCGACGCTCGACGATGCCTTTGCCGTGGAGCCGGGACAGGATCGTCATGAACGTCGTGTAGGCACGCTGCTTGCCGCCGCCCGCATTCACCAGCTCAGCAACTCGCCGCACCGAGATCTCGTCGTCGTCTTTCCAGACGACCTCCATGACCTCGCGTTCGAGATCGGACAGGCCGGGAAGCTCGTCTTGCTTGGGCTTCGTCACAATCTCACCGTATCGTCGGCACGCGTCGCCATGCCAGTCATCGGAGCTGGAAGCTCGGTCGGGACCAGGTCATCGCGGCGGCCAGAACCATCGGCGTCATCGTCAAGATCAAGAGACAGACGTGCAGGCCGAGCGCTTCGAATCCGACCGGAACACTCGTAAGTAGCTCGACCGATAGGACCGGCGCCGACAGCAGCGCGGTGAGGGCTACGAGGGTCGCAACGATCATCGATCGGCTCGGTGTCCAGATGCCGCGCTCGCCGGTCAGATCGTCAACCCTCTCCTTCGAGGCGCTGGCCTGATCGAGTGTTCCGTCGCTTGCCGGAAAGGCGAGCAGGGCATCGGCTACATCGCGACGGCCACCATCGGTGGAACCGGCTGCCGCACGGTCGGCGCGAATCTCGGAGAGGGCCAGGTACTTCTGGCCGACCTGACCGAGCACTGGCAGGAAGAAAAACCCCTCGGCAAGCGTTCGGGCGATAGCACGGCGAAGCGGGTCGCGATTGACGCGGTGGTGCTCCTCATGGGCCATCACCACACGCAGAACGTCGGGGGATATCTCCTCGACGGCGGCACGGCTCACATAGACCTCGGGACGGAGCAGGCCGGCACAGAAGGCCAAAGGTCGAGAGTCCTCATACATGCGGCACGAGACGCCGGACGCCACGATCGGCTCCGAGACTCGGCGAAGCGCCTTCACGCGGCGACCCGCCGCTATCAAGCGCCACAGGCTTCGGGCCGTCCGGACCACGACGAAAAAGGCGGCCAGAGCCACGGCGGCGAAGAGCAGCCATCCGACCGAAAGCCGGGCCAGGACTGTGCCGCAACAGGCCTCCAGGATCGATCCCGGAGACGGTCCGGCCACCAGCGACCCGATAAGGGTGACAGTCGAGAAAAGCATCGAAACGAACCCCAGGAAGCAGAGCAGGGCGAAAAGGGTTGATGTCGTGAGCACCGAGCGCACCGGTTGAGGGTAGCGATTCATCCGTCCCGATCACCGTTGTACATCGGCAACGCCCGTGGGGTGTCGGCTTTGGGCATCGACCGCTCCTGGCAATCCTCGTCGTCACAGCAGACAACGGTCTCCGGCGAGTTCCGGTGCGGGTTCGCGTTAGTCGTCTCGGACCGCGGACGCGAAGCCGTGCGTGGACGGCGAAGCAGCCGAAGGCCGTTCATCGTGACCAGAAGGGAGATTCCCATGTCCACCGCGATGGCCGTTACGAGGGTCACGTAACCGAGCGGTGCGAGCACCACGAAGATCGCTTTGCTGACCAGTGAGACGGTCACGTTTTGCTTCATGATGTTCACCGCCTTTCGGCTGAGCCCGATCGCGTCCGGCAACCTGACCAGGTCGTCCCCCATCAGCGCGACATCGGCCGAGTCGAGCGCCACGTCGCTTCCGGCCGCGCCCATCGCCACACCGACCGTCGCTCCGGCGAGTGCGGGTGCGTCGTTGACTCCGTCGCCGACCATCACGGTCGGGCCGTGCGTGTCTTCGAGTTCGCGGATCACGTCCAGCTTCTCTTCCGGGAAGAGCCCTGACCGCCAAGATGCGATGCCGGTTTTTTCGGCGACCGCCCGGGCGACCGGTTCGCTGTCACCGGTCAGCATCACGATGTCGCCTATGCGCAGGTGCTCGCGAAGAGTTGCCACCGCGGCGCCGGCTTCCAGTCGTGGTTCGTCGGCAAGACCGAAGATGGCGAGTGCACGGTCACCCTCGCCCAGGATCACAGCGGTCTCTCCGCGGGTCTGTATCTCTTCGAACTGCGGTGGCAGTTGGACTTTTCGGTCGGCCGCCATGCGTGGCCCTCCCGCCCAAAGGTCTCGTCCGGCGACGGTTGCCTCGGCGCCCTTGCCCGGTATGGCCTCGAATCCCGTCACCTCCGGAATCGGAGACTCGATCTCGGCCGCGGCCCTCACCAAGGCCTGGCCGAGAGGATGCTCCGATCCCTTCTCGATCGCCGCCATCAGTCCCAGGGCAGCGTCGTCTCCGGTTCCGTCGAAGGTGGCAACGGTGACCACCACCGGTCTCGCCCTCGTAAGCGTTCCGGTCTTGTCAAGGGCGACTGCTTTGACCGATGCGAGATCCTCGAGTACCTGGCCTCCCTTGATCAGCACACCGATCTTCGCGGCACCACCGATCGCGGCCACAACACTGGCCGGAACCGAGATCACGAGCGCGCACGGGCAGGCGACGATCAGCAGCGCGAGCGCCCGGTAAAACCAGGTGTCGAACGAACCCCCGGCGAGCACCGGAACCACGGCGACCGCCACGGCGACAAGCAAGACGATCGGCGTGTAGATCCTCGCGAAGCGATCGACGAATCGCTCCGACGGGGCACGGCTCCCCTGGGCGTCACTAACCAGGCGAGTCACCTGGGCGAGGGTCGAGTCCTCCGCCCCAGAGGTGGTGCGCATCGTGAACGAACCCGCGACGTTCAATGTGCCTGCGAAAACGTCCTCCCCGGCCTGCTTGTCAACGGGAAGCGATTCGCCGGTGAGGGTCGATTCGTCGACACTCGAGTTTCCCTCGATCACCTCACCATCGAGTGGGAGCCTCTCCCCCGGCCGGATCACGATCGACGAGCCGACCGTGATCTCCTCGACCGGAGTCAGGATCTCGGTCGAGCCGAAGAGAACGTGCGCCGTGGTCGGGGCAAGCTCCCGGAGTGATTCGACCGACCGGCGGCTGCGTTCCAGGGCGATCTCCTCAAGTGCGTTGCCGACCGCGAAGAGCACGACCACCCATGCAGCCTCGGCGTAGTCCCCGATCGCCACGGCACCTACCGCCGCAAGCGCCATCAAGACGTTCATGTCGAGGGCGCGCTGCCGGACCGCGGCTACAGCGGACACGGCGATTGCCCATCCCCCGGTGACCATCGTCAGGAGAAAGAGGCCCTGGCTGACCACGGCCGGAAGGTCCGTGAGCGAGGTGACGACCGCGGCCACGAGCAATCCGATCGCCACGGTGGTCGAGACGGTCCGCGGATTGCGCCGCCAGAACGGAACGAGGTCCCGCCTTGGCTGGCCGGCGGGTTGGGTCGTGTAACCAGCGCGTCGGACCGCCGTTTGAATCGTCTCGACGGTTGCGGCTCCTTCGACGACCATCGTGGCGTTGCCGATCGACACACTCGCCGATTCGACTCCATCGAGATTCGAGACGACCTTCTGCACCGTCGCCGCACACGCCGCGCAGTCCATCCCTCCTACGCGAAAGCGCAACGCTTCCGCCGGTTCGACCTCGACGGCGCCTTCCGGTACTTTCAGGACGCTCTCACTCAAACCGAGATCCTGCCGGAGTGTCTCCCACGACCGCCCTAAGAAGATTGGTCCCGGACTCGGCCAGCGAGTAGAGGACCATCTTGCCCTCCTTGCGAGAAGTCGCCACGCCGGCCGCTTTCAGCAGTCTGAGGTGATGGGAGACGATCTTGTCCTGGCGACCGACCACCCACGACAGGTCGCAGACACACATCTCACCACCCGCGTCCAGGGCCATCGCGATGCCGAGCCGGTTCGGATCCGAAAGCGCCTTCGCCCTCGAGGAAGCGTCGTTCAGCGTCTCCAGGGCGGGCAGGGTTTCCCTGATCCGTTCAGCCTTGGGGATATCGAGGCAGAGCAGCTCACAGGTTTCGTCGGTCGCGGTCATAAAATCATCCTAACATCCGTGAGATTGTTGGTGACAACCTCCCCGAGCGAATCTTCAGCGGTATCGCAGGGTTCTACTACAGCGTGTCGTAAGTATTCGCTACAGTCTCAATCTGTTCATGCCATAACTGCCGAATCCAGCGACCTTCAGTCAATGGAGCGGGGGAACCAACGAGACCAAGGAGGTCTCCGGGGCGAATCGGAAGCTTGCTTTCCGTAGCGCGATCTCTTTCAGCGCGAGCCCGTCAGCTAACCCCGCAGGCTCAAGAGAGAGGACCGTTTTGTCCCGATCACCCCTGGTGAGGAGCCTCATCGCCGCCGCTGCCGTGTTCATGACCATCGGAACCGCCCAATCTTTCGCCTCCAGTGGCGGGATCAACTTGCCGTCGGCGGACGAACCGGTGGCCGACAGTGGTGCCGCCAAGTTCCCGGTGAAGGCCCGTGTGTCTTGGGGCGACGGGCTCGGTGCGGGCCGCCGCCACCAGGGCCAGGACCTGATGGCGAAGTGCGGCAGGCCGGTCGTCGCCGCCAAGGCCGGGAAGGTGACGACCGTCGACTACCAAGCCTCCGGCGCAGGTAACTATGCCGTCGTTCGCGGCACGTCCTCGAAGTTCGATTACGTCTACATGCACATGCTGAAGGCTCCCCGCGTCTCGACCGGAGACCGGGTCAAGGCCGGACAGACGATCGGCTTCGTCGGCTCCACCGGCCGCTCGTCTGCCTGTCACCTCCATTTCGAGATGTGGACCCGCCCCGGCTGGTACAGGGGCGGCACCGTCAGCGATCCGACCCCCTACCTCCGACGCTGGAAACGATCGAGCTAGATGCGCCTCGGCCGGAACGGAAGAAACCTGGGTCTGGCCGCACTCGTCTGCTTGGTTTCAGCAGGGCTCCTTTCCGGTTGCGGCGAGTCCGCACCTGAGGAGGGAACCACCCCGGCCCCGTCTGCTTCGGACTTCCCCGCACCCGGCAACCGTACGATCGAGGAACTCGCTGACACCGCTTCCTCCAGTGACTACCTGGTCGCTCCCGCCGGCAAGGTTTTCGAGCCCGGCCGAACGAGGTACTCGTTCGCCGTCCTTGACAAGCAGGGAAGCCAGGTCAACGACCAACAGGTCGCGATCTACGCGACCCGGGGACCGAAGGACAAGGTGATCGGGCCGTTTCCGGCGAGCATAGAATCACTCGCCACCGACCCTTCGTTCAGCGCCCAGACGACTTCGCAGGATCCCGGAGCCGCCAAAGCCGTATATGTGACCGAGCTCGACCTGCCGTCCGCCGGCAGTTGGTATCTCCTCGCCTACATCAACGCCGAATCCGGACCCCAGGGAGCCCAGCTCCCGACGATCAAGGCGTTGAAAGACAACAACGTGGCCGCCGTCGGTGAACCGGCACCGCGGGTCAGTACCCCGATCCCCGCCGATGTCGGCGGCGACATCTCGAAGATCGACACGAGGATCCCGGCCGACAGCATGCACCGCTCAGATCTCCAGGACGTGCTCGGCAAGAAGCCGGTGATTCTCGTGTTCTCGACTCCGCAGCTCTGCGAGAGCCGGGTCTGCGGACCGGTTGTGGATGTCCAGGCTCAGGTCGCCGAAGAAATGGGAGATCGTGCCGAGTTCATCCATTCGGAGATCTACAACGACAACGACGCAAACAAAGGTGTCCGGCCCCCGGTCAAGGCATTCGGCCTTCCCTCCGAACCTTGGCTGTTCGCGATCGATGAGAACGGGATCGTTCGGGATCGGATCGAAGGCCCGTTCGGCATCGAAGAAGTCCGCCGCGCCGTGGAGAAAGCCACGTCGTAACAATCACGACATCGTGACTTCGCCGACCGCCGACTCCCCAAAAGACACACCCTGGACCGGCCGCCTGACACTCACACCGGGCATGGTGATCTACACCGGTCCGGGCGGGGACGCCGGCCTTCATTCTCACCACGCAATCCAGCTCGTCCGCTCGCTCGACATGTCATTCGAGTTAATCGTCGAGGATGAGACCACGAGATGTGAGGCCGCGCTCATCCCGAGCGGCTTGCCTCACAGCTTCAGCAGCGACGGCAACCAGCTTCTCATCGCTCTGATCGAGCCACTCGGACCCCGCGGCACCGATCTAAACCTGCTCGCCACGAACCTCGGACGGAAATGTCTGGGTGACAGATTGCCGTCCGTGTCGCCAACGGATATCGACAATCCGATCCAGATGGCGGGCGACACCCTCGGCGCGCTATTGCCCGAACTTCCGACCTACCCGACCCTCTCCCCTCACGTGGTCGCGGCCCTCACATACCTGGACGAGGCGATTGAAGGGAAGCCGAGCCTGGAGCAAGCGGCATCGGCGGCCGGCATCTCACCTTCGAGGTTGACCCATGTGTTCACCGAGGAGATCGGGATTCCCTTCAGGAATTTCGCGCTGTGGCTCCGGCTCCGCCGAGTGGTCGACCAGGTGTCCGAGGGAGCCAACCTGACCGAAGCCGCGTTCGGTGCGGGCTTTAGTGATTCGCCGCATCTCAGCAAAGTGTTTCGTGAACATTTCGGGATGAGCCCGTCCGCCCTTCTTGGAATGAAGGTCGCCCCCGAGACCTGGCCCGCCTGACGGCCGGGCAAGTAGGTCAGCCGAAAAATACAAGCCATATTCAGCCTCCCCTCCTACCTTGGAGGCATGGATACGAACTTGAAGACAACACCGCTCCTGAACTACGAGGATCCGACGATCCAGACGCTGATCAACGACCGGGGCTGGATGTCGATGGCCGGGGATGCCCGCATCGGCGCGATTTACGACTTCGTCCGAGACGAGATCGACTTCGGCTACAACACCTCCGACGACCTCCCGGCCTCCGCGGTGCTTGCCGACGGATACGGCCAGTGCAATACGAAGACGACACTGCTCATGGCACTGCTCAGGGGTGCCGGCGTTCCCTGCCGCTTCCACGGGGCGACCATCCACAAGGAGCTCCAGAAGGGCGTGATCGAAGGGCTCTTCTACCGGATCGCTCCCGAGAGCATCATCCACAGTTGGGCGGAAATTCAGGTGGACGGGCGCTGGGTCGGGCTCGAAGGAGTCATCCTCGACGCCCCGTACCTGGACGGACTCCGCGAGACCGTCGCGAAGGACGGTGGCGCCTTCCTCGGCTACGGCGCCGGCACCGAGAACATCGACGACCCACCTGTCGCCTGGCGCGGCACCGACACCGCGATCCAGGCCACCGGGGTCAACCGGGACTTCGGAATCTTCGATGACCCAGACACCTTCTACGAGCGGCACGGAGCGAACCTTTCCGGCCTGAAGGCCCTGCTGTTCAAGGCGATGATCCGGCACCGGATGAACCGAAAGGTCGCATCGATCAGGAGCTGCGCGCTTCCCGCACCTCGCCTCGACACCGCCAAAACGGCACCGATCGGTCAGGGACAAGGCATATGAGCGAATACACTCTGCCACTCGCGCTGAAGGACACCGCGACCTTGCTGCGCCACCTTCCGAGTGTCTGGGGAATCTGGGGTCGAAAGCGCCTCGATCCGCACCTAAGGGAAGAGGTGATGGTCGCGGTGGCCGCATCGGTCGGTTGCCGCTATTGCACCTTCTCCCATCGCGAAATGATCCTCCAAAGCGGTGAGAGCCTTCTCGCCCTCGCTGAGTTCGAGCAGGTCGAAAACCCTGACGAGCGCGTCTTCGCGGCGATCGTCTGGGCACAGGCCAAGGTCGAGGCCGACTTCGGTCCCGCCCCCGCGGCCATCGAGCAGGAAATGCGAGACCGGTTCGACGCTCGGGAGCAACGTGATCTCGAAACCGTGGCGATCGCAATGAAGTCGATGAGTTCTTGCGGTCACCAGGCCGACGGCCTCGTTCAGCGACTCAGCGGGCATTCCGCCACCGGCCGTCTTGGCAATCAGATCCTGATGGCCTTCCTTTACTTTCCTCCGGCGGTCCTGGTCTACGGAGCACTCGCCGCCAAGCGAGGATCGGCAAGAACGCTCTTTCGCGACTTCCGGCAGTTCTCGACAATGTTCACCGCGAACGGTACGGCGAAGGACGCCGTCCCGGAAACCTCGACGCAACCGGCCGCGCGCGTCTAGAGATAACCGAGCGGGTCTTGCGCGACACCATCAACCCGGGTCTCGAAATGAAGATGATCACCGAAGCTATTGCCGGTGTTCCCGACATAACCGATCACGTCGCCCTGGCTCACCTCGGCACCAACCGAGGTTCCGAATTCTGATTGATGCGCGTAGCAAGTAGAGAGACCACCACCGTGATCGACGCAGGTAAAGAGGCCATATCCACCGCTCTCGGCCTCCGATTGCATCAGGATCACCGTGCCCGATGCCGCCGCCTTGATCGAAGAGCCACCGGGCGCAGAGATGTCGAGGCCCTCGTGAACTCTTCCCCACCGCGGCCCGAATGGCGACGAGAGAGTTCCCTCGATCGGCCAGATCATGCTTCCGTTCCCCGCCGAAGGGGCAGGGCCGGAGCTCGACGATGATGCCTCGGCGATCGTCGACTGGATTTTCGATCTGAGATCGGCCGCAATCTCCTCATGCTGCTCGATGTCATCCCGGACCGTCCCGAGCAGGGACTCCTTGTCCGACCGGAGCGTGGAAAGGCTCGACTGGCGAGACTCCAGGGCCACCCGCGTTGTTTCCAACTGGGCCTCCCTGGATGCGATCTCGTCCCTGGCCGACTCGATGGTGGATTTCGCCTTCCGTTGGATCTCGACGCTCGCGCGAGCCTCGTTGCGTAGATCGCGAACTCGGGAGGCAAGATCCTCCGTCTGGTTCTGGATCGCCTCTAGATACTCACCAGTTGCGACGAGGTCGCCGTAGTCCTCGGCGGCGAGCGCGATCGACGCCAGGTCCGGGGTGCCCGCCATATAGGTGGCGACCAGGTTCTCGCGCAAGTTAGTCAGGGCCCGTTTCAAACGCTGGCGTTGAACTTCGAGTTGTTCGACCGCGACCTTCAACTCGCGGATCGCCTCGTCCAGCTCGTCCTGCTTTTGCTCGAGTTCGGACTCTGCGACCGATTCCTGTTGTCGAAGGCTGGAGACCTCGCCCTCCATCGCCGAGATCTGGCCGTCGTACTTCTCGATCTCGGTGGTGAGAACCTCCTCGCGTCCCTGTTCCTTCTCTAGCTTCGACTCAACCCGGTCGAGCTTTTCCTCGGTTGAAGGGGCACCCTGGGCTTGCGTGACCAGCGCCCCGGTGATCGAGATCGTCAAGACCATCGCGCCGAGAATGATGGCGCGCAAGGTATGGCTGATCGGCGGGATTGGTTGGAAGGAGGGCACTGATGGCGAATTGGAAACTATCTACTACATACCGTAGTTGGTCTGGGGAGCTTCCTTGTCGTCCATGATCGGTTCGGGAAAGATGATTCAGCGCCGAGTGAAGTCAAACTCCTATTCCCCTGCCCAGTCGAGCGTTCGGCGTGTTGCGAAATCGGCCAGGACTCAGACCGAGTTCCAGAAATCCAGGCCGATGTCGCTCATCCATTTCTGAACCTCGATGTTGATCCGAAACAGCTCGCCCGTCCAGATGAGGACACCCATCGCGATCAAGATGATCCCGCCGAAGGCGACGATCACGTTGTAGTGACGCTTCACGACCGCGAACGCCGTGGTCATTCGATTGAAGGCGAGCACGGTCAGGAGGAAGGGAATCGCCAGTCCCGCCGAGTACACGGCGAGCAGCAGCGCCCCGCTCGCGGCTGAGCCCGACAGGGAAGCCGCCGAGAGGATCGCCCCCAACGTCGGTCCGATGCACGGAGTCCAGGCGAAAGCAAAGGCGGCCCCGGCAACGACAGGCCCTCCTTTTCCAGCCCGTAACATCAGGGCGTCGACGTGCCATTCGCGATTGAGCTTGGCTATGAAGAACGAACTGACGAAGAGGACTCCCATCAAGATGATCAGGGCCGCGGCGATCTTGTCGAGGAGCTGACGGTTATCGGCGAGGATCGAACCGAGCTTCGTCGCGCTGAGTCCGAGCAGCACGAAGATAAGGGAGAAGCTCGCGACGAAGAAGAGGCTCGGCACCAGAACCCGCCTCCACCCCGCGTCCTCGATGTCATCGATTGAGACTCCGGTGACGGCGGACAGGTAACCGGGAACCAGCGGCAGGACGCAGGGTGAGAGGAACGACACCATGCCCGCCAGTAGCGCGGCGAGGAGACCCACACCCTCGGCCGGATTCGAAGTCGCGAGTAGGTCCACCTACCGTGGCTTCGCGGCCGAGATGAACTCCATCGAGCCCCACACGGTTCTCAGCGTGCGCCAGACGGAAACGTCTTCGAAACCAGCCGCGCCGACAAGCTTCGGGATCTCTCCTCGGGCGTGGTCCCTCGTGTTGACGAGCCCGTCGAGAACGCGCAGGAGTTGGAAGCCCGCGAACGTGATCGCGTCCGGCTTGCCCCAATCGGCGACGTGGAGGCGCCCACCGGGCCGCAGGACCCGCTCGGCCTCGACGAGCGCCAAAGCCTTGGCCTCGGGACTCAGGTGATGGAGGAGGAGAGACATCGAAACGACATCCACGCTGTCATCCGCCAAGGGAAGGCCCGTCGCGAGACCCTCGTCCCAACGAACCCGGTCCGACCCCGGCTTGGCCTTGGCGATGGTGATCGATTCGGGATCGCCATCGATGCCGATGACCGTCGCGTCGCGGCGGGTGTCGGCCAGTTCGATCGCGAATGTTCCCGTTCCGGAACCAACATCGGCCGCGACCCCACCCTCCGGTAGATCGAGGCTGATTCGTTCGACCAGCGCCGTTCTCCAAGAACCTTCACGCATGCTCAGCGCCATGACCGGGTCGTACAGGCGGGTGAACCCTCCGCGTCCGGCCGCCGGAACGTAACGATCGCCGTCAGGAGTCATTGGTCATCCAGGTATTGATGGGGTCGACCATGTACTACAGATTGTAGTAGAGCACACTCGGAGCGCGGATGTCCGGAGTCCCGTACACAGCGGGGTCGGCCGTGATCCTCGGTGGTTCGGTGGGTCACGGTTCCACCGTGTGAGGTGTCGTCTTACGAGCGGCGCGAACGCCGTTGCTGACCGCCAGGAGTTCTGCGATCTCGTGAACCGCGACTGCGATGACGACGCTCAGCAGACCAACGACGGCGCTCGGAATGAGCACTGCGAGCAAGATGACACTGAACACAAGATTCTGCCGGGAGATGCGGGTTGCGCGTCGGCCAAGTTGGAGTGCCTCCGCCGCCTTTGTAAGGTCATCGGCCAGCAGGGCAATATCGGCGGCTTCAATGGCCGCGTCCGTGCCGCCGGTGCCTATGGCAATACCGACGTCGGCCGTCGCAAGTGCCGGGGCGTCGTTGATTCCGTCGCCAACCATCGCCACGGAGCCGTGCTGCTCCTGGATCTGCTCGATCCTAGACACCTTGTCTTCAGGCTTGAGCTCAGCGAAGACCTGATCGAGACCCAGCTGCGCCGATATCGCCCGCGCCGTTCGCTCGTTGTCGCCGGTCAGCATCACGACATGGGCGACACCTAGACGTCGAAGCGCAACTATCGCCTGCGCCGCTTCGGGGCGAGGTTCATCCCGAAGCGCAAGCAGCGTGCACGGTTCGCTGCCCACGCCAGCCACGATCACAGTCTTACCTTCGTCTTGCAGCTTCTCGATGACGTCTGGTAGATCAGTTGAACCCATGCGATCGATAGCCAGAGCCGGACTCCCCACCCAGGCCGTTCGACCATCCACAAGCGCGGTTGCCCCGTGCCCCACCAGGGCAGAGAAGTCCTCGGTTGGACCGGGCTCGATTCCTGCCGTGCGGGCGTAAGCGACCACCGCCGCAGCCAATGGGTGTTCAGACCGCGCTTCGATAGACGCTGCGATCCGTAGCCCTTCACCTTCGTCGACGTCGTTCAAGGCGACCACGTCGGTGACTTCGGGCTTGCCACGAGTGAGAGTTCCGGTCTTGTCGAACGCGACCGCATTGACCCGCCCGAGTGCTTCCAGTTGCAGGCCTCCCTTTATGAGAATTCCCTCCCGCCCTGCCCGCGTGATAGCTGCGGCAGCCGCGACCGGCACGGACATGACGAGGGCACAAGGGGCGCCGGCCACCAGGACCGTTACGCCTCGCAGAGCCCATTCTTGCCAGTCGCCGTCCACGATGCCGCCGACGACAGCGACCAGCGCCGCACCCACCAAGACCGCCGGGCTGTATCGAGTCGCGAACCGGTCGACGAAGCGTTGTGCCTTCGACTTCTGGCCCTGCGCTTCCTCGACCAGATGAACGATGCGCTGGAGGGTGTTGTCGGCGTATGGCCTTGTGACCTCGATCTCGATCGAGCCGGTCCCGTTCACCGAACCCGCGAACACCTCTTGTCCCGGGTCCTTGGCAACTGGCATCGACTCTCCGGTCACGGGTGCTTCGTCAAGCGTCGAGTTGCCACTTCTAAGGACACCGTCAGTCGGCAGGGCCTCTCCGGGCCGGACTATGAACAGGTCACCGACCACGAGATCTTCGGCCGGAATCATTTCTTCGCGTCCGTTGACGATTCGTCTCGCTTGCTTTGGGGCGAGATCGAGCAGATCCCGGATCGCCGACCGGGTCCGAACGAAGGTCAGTTCTTCAATCGCTTCAGCAAGGGAGTAGAGAAAGACCAGTGCCGCCGCTTCTTCGAAAAGGCCGAAAACGAGACAGCCGGCAGCAGCGATCAGCATCAGTGCCTCGACGCCTATCTCGTGCTCTTCGACGAGTTCCTCCCACCCCTCCTGAGTGAAATACCAAGCCCCTATCGGGATCGCTACGAGGAACGCTGCGATCGCCAGCACTTCCGACGCGCCGGTGAACTCGAGGACGAGGCCGACAACAAGAGCGATCCCGGCGAGCAGCGCGTTTCGAAGCGGCCCGAAACGAAATGCTGCCTCGCGCCAGCTCAGACCGGTCGCGGCCTCCGAGTTGCCGCAGTCGCTGGAACTCACGCGGCCTGCCGCCGCCGGCCACGGCCGTAGTTCGGGCAAGACTCGATCCGATCCCCGGCACGATCAAGCAGAACGTCCGCGGTCCCTAGAAGCTCTTCAACGCTTTCGCCAAGCCGGTAGTGAACCTCCCGGCCCCGCCGTTCGCGCTCAGCAACCCCGCACTCCCAAAGGCAGGCCAGATGAGTTGATGCGTTCGGCTGGGAGATGCCAATCGCCGTAACAACATCGGTAACCCGGGCTGGTGAATTGGTCCGCAGGAACTCGACTATCCGCTGCCTAGTCGGGTCCGACAGGCCGTGAAACAGGATGGTTCTCAAGTCAACGACGTCCACAGTCATATTGACTGTAACAGATATAATTGACCGACACCAATGTTTTTCCCGCCGCTTTCGTTCCGCGATCACCCGAAGTTCGCCTCGAAGGAAGCCACAGCCGACGACGAGCTTCGATGCCTCCAAGACCCGCAAAGTGAATGAATCAGCGACGGCGGGTCTTGTCGGTTACGACCGGATCGAATGAAAGCTGTGCCGATTCCCCGGCCAGCACGGCCCACACATCGAAATCGGTGAGTGCCCACGCCCGCGCCTCGTGGTCATCGAACTCGAACGCCCGCTCCGCGATGAACCTCGCGATTTCCCTCGCCTTCTCAAGATCCGAAGCAGACACCTCGTTCTCGTCTCGCTCCCCGACAGGTGCTTCGACTGATCCGGTCTTCGGCTTGGGCTGGCCTCCATCGTCCTCTCCCTCGGCCGGTGTCCACCCAAGCGTCTCCAAAATCGGATCCGGCTCCTTCGAGTTGGCCGGATGGATGGACACAGCCTCTGGGACCTCTCCGACGTCCTCACCAGTCGCGATCTTCTTGTAGAGATCGAGGTTGCCCGGAGCCGGGGCAGCGACCAAGTCCCACCCCTCCCCGTTCCAATACCTCACCCGATCCCCATAAAACGGATCAAGCTTCCAACCCGGGCTCAGATCCGGCGGGGGTTCGATCCCCGAGACCAGATCAGGGTCATCGCTCCACGCCAACCCGTAGGTGGTCTCCTTCGGGAACACGACCGGCCAGAACGCCGTCGACCGGTCGAACCCAAGCTCCTTCGACCGGACCGCCGCCGCCATGTATTCGACCCCGCTGAACGCGGACTCCAAGAACGGCAGCAAATTCCTGATCTCGACCACCGCCTCCTCCAGACTCTCCCCGAACGTCCCGATCTCCAACTCCTCCTCGGTCAACCAATGCTTCTCATTGCGGTGTGCTCCTCCCGTCTCCGAATCGCCAACCGGTCTTGGGTCGCTCATCGCTTCCTCTCGCTGATCACGAACGCGCGAGGCGACTTCTTCGCCTGTTTGACCTTCCCGGCCTTCGTCAGCCTGGCGAGGCAATTGGCTACCGCGCCGGACGACCGACCGATTCCCTTCGCGACCGCGGTCACCGTGAGCGGACCATCTTTCTTTCGCTTCCGAAGATGCGCGAGAACAAGGCCGTCCAGATCACCTGGACTCAGGCGTTCCTTCGTCGAGGACTTGTCTTTCGTCTTGGTGGGCATCGGGTACTCCTTTCGTCTGGAGCACCGAAGGCACGCTGCGATAAGCCCCGAAAGGAGCCACGGCGGATACCGTGCATCTTGCATCGAAGCAGGGTCTTCGGTGCCACGCCCCGGGGTGTTCACGCACCGCCGGGGCACTTACATGTTCGCGACCGAACTTAGCTCCGCGCTCCGGGGAAAGCGAGCCGAAACCAGCCCAATCGACACCGAACGATGCATATCGGCCCGATCTTCAGGCACTTAGTGCCTGATCCACGGAGAAAAAGCAGGCGGGTTCAAACGCACTCGGAAAGCAGAAACCCCATAGCAATGGGGGTTTCCGAGAGGGGTGAGCGACGGGGATCGAACCCGCGACCGCCTGGACCACAACCAGGAGCTCTACCAACTGAGCTACGCCCACCGCGAGAGGGCCAAATCTACCGGTCCCGGTCGGGCGTCGCCTTGCCGGGAAGCCGGGCGGGAACGAGGCCGGCAAGCGAGGAGCTGACCAGAATCCGGCCGGCCCCCGCCATCCGGTCGAGACCGAAGCTCTCTATCCCGACCGGCAGTCCTTCCCAGGACCCCCGTCGGAGCACCATCTTGCGGGTCACTCCCGGCAGGATGCGCCCGTCGGTCGGAGGCGTGATCAACCGTCCCGCCTCGACCATCCAGACGTTCCCCCACCCCGCCTCCAGCACGGTGCCGTCGAGATCGATCAGGAGCGGAGTCGATCCCTCCCGGGAAAGTTCATCCAGCAGCCCCCGGTCGGCCCACTTGTGCGAACCGAGACCTCCCGGCAGGATGAACGGGGTGAGCTCGACCGGAAGCTCCCGGGACGGGAACGGTCGCGTCTCGACGGTGATCGATCCATCGGCCATCGCCCGAACCCTCAACCCGCCGTCTCCGAGAGTTCGGGCGGCATCGGCCACCTGCCGTTCCGCGTCGGATGACAGCCCGACCTCGTACAGCTCGTCCAGGCTGCTCGCGAGCCGGGCCAGGTGCAGGTCGATGTGTTCCGCTCGGCCGGACTCCACCCGGACGGTCTCGATCACACCGGCCGCCGGGTCGGGACGATCCCGCTCTCCGTCCAGGGCGAAAGGCAGGCCGGTGACCAGCCGTGACGGCGGGATCGTCCCCGGATCCCGGTCACTGCCGATCCGCGAACCGATCGCCTCGATCAGCGGCCGGGCCTTGTCGAAACACTCGACCAGCTCCCGTTCCGGAACCGAGTCGGCCACGATCCCCCCGCCCACGTCGAGCCAGAGCCGCTCGCCCGAGGCCTCGAAGGTCCGGATCGCCACGTTCAGTTCGAGGCCGGCGGCCGGGCTCGCATATCCGATCGCCCCGGTGAAGACCTCCCGTCCGAGCGGTTCCAGTTCGGCAATCGCCCGCATCGCCTGGATCTTTGGCGCCCCGGTCACCGAGCAGGGCGGGAAGGTGGCTCTGAGTAGACCGGCGTCCCCGACCCCGGGCCGGATACGTCCCTTCACCCGGCTGACCAGATGCCAGAGGCCGGGGTGGGGTTCCGCCTCGGGTACGTCGGGGGCCACCACCGTCCCCGGCAGGCAAACCCGCCCGAGATCGTTGCGGGCCACATCCACGATCATCACGTGCTCGGCCGCATCCTTGGCCGAGTCGACCAGGGCCCGCCGGGCGAGTTCCGCCGCCTCCGGGTCGTCCGGCCGAACCGCTGTTCCCTTGATCGGTCCGGTCTCGACCAGGTCTCCGGTACGGCGCAGGAAGAGTTCCGGAGAAAGGCTGGCCACTCCACCCTGTGGGGTCAGGAACGCGGCCCCGCAGGCCGGTCTCAGCCGGTCGGTGGCCGCGGCGAAGAGGGCGGCGAGATCGGCGCCCCGGACCGATTCCAGCCGGACTCGGAGATTGGCCTGGAAAAACTCCCCGGACCGGATCCGTTCCTGACAGCGCCGGATCGCGTTGAGGTGGCCGTCCGCCCCGGGCGGTACAAGCCGGAACTCACCCGGGACCACTGGTGATTCCGGGGCCGGATCGAATGGGCCACGGCCGGTCAGCCGCTTCAGCTCGGCCACTCGCTGCCCGAGCTCGGCCTCGCGCTCCGGGGTGAGCAGTGCCTCGAACCACCACCGGCCCTCGCCATCGAGCCGCAGGAGGTTGTCGTAGAAGGCAAGGTGACTCTGCGGCAGCCCGGCCGGGCGCGGAGGCTGGGGTGGCAGCGTCTCGACCCAGGCACCGGCCCCGTAGCCGAGCCAGCCGAACCAGCCTCCCCCGACCGCTCCGTCGGCCGCTACGGATGTCAGCGCGGGCAAACGATCGAGGGTTGCGAATGGATCCTCATCCGGACCGGCCACCGCGATCGGATCCGATCCGAGGATCGCCCCTCCCCCGGCCCACGTTCCGGTCAGGGCGAACGGCAAGTTGCGATCCCGGAGTTGAAGCAAAACCTGGCCGGGGTCGAGGGCGAGGTCGATCGGTTCCCGCCAGAGCTGTGCCGATTGAGCGTGCCCGATGCTCACAGCTCCACCCGAACCGGTTCCCGGGACGAGTGGATCGCGCCTGCCGACGCGGCAACCACCAGGGCGATTGCCGCCGCCTGGGTCAGGCCGACACCCTGCCCAAGAACGATGAATCCGATCAGGGCCGCAACCGCCGGCTCGATGCTCATCATCACCCCGAAAACGTTCGACGGCAGCCGCCGCATCGCCTCGAACTCGAGCGAGAAGGGAATCGCGGCGCTGAGCAGACCGACCGCGAGCCCGACCGCGAGTACCTCCGGCGTGAAGAGAGACCCAACCCCGCCAACCAGGGCCGGCGGCAGACAGAAGACGGTCGAGATCACCATCGCCACGGTCAGCAGGGATCCACCGCTGGACTCGACCCCGAGCCGGGTTCCGATCAGGATGTAGGCACCCCAGAAGAATCCGGCGACCAAGGCGAGGACGATCCCAGTCGGGTCGAGACTCTCGCCCTCGATCCCGCCGGTCAGCAGCACGATCCCGGCGGCGGCCATCCCCGCCCAGGCGAGATCGCGACGGCGGCGGGAGGTGATCAGGGCTACCGCGAGCGGACCGCTGAACTCAAGCGTCACAGCGGTGCCGAGCGGAATCCGGTCGATCGCCCCGTAGAAGGAGAGGCTCACCGCGGCCAGCGAAAAACCGAACAGCAGGACCGGTCGGAGCTGGGCCCGGGGAATCCGGAAGGAGGGCCGCCAGATCAGGACCAGCATCAGGGCCGCGAGTCCGCTGCGGAGCAAGACGGTGCCGGTCACCCCCACCTCCTCGAACAGGAAGGTGGCGATCGCCGCCCCGATCTGGATCGAGGAGATCGAGCCCAGGACCATGAAGACGGCGGGCAGACGTGATCTGGAATCGGTCACCGGGGAAGTGAATCAGTCGGCACCGTCGGCCGACGGCAGCACCCCCGGCAGGATTCGAACCTGCGACATCCGGCTTAGAAGGCCGGCGCTCTATCCAGCTGAGCTACGGGGGCGGGAGCCTTAAGCTAGTCGCTCGCGGAATCTTTCACCCGGTCACAGTTGGCCGGGTCGAGCCTGCCGTTGATCCGGTACACGTAGTCTGCCTGCGGCTTGATGTCGGGTTCGGCCACGACCTCCTTGACCGCGGGATCGTCCTTGATCCAGGCGCGAACCGGGTAGTGATACTCGCCATCCGGATCGTCCTGGGTCCACTCGCTGGTGATCAGGTAGTCGAAGTTACCCCGGTTCAGAGCGTTGACGAACGCCCGGCACTGGGTGTAGAGACGGTAGGAGCCATGCGGTCCCTCCCGGCCGATGTACTGCACGTGGTTGGATCGGTCGATGCCGTAGAAGCCGTACTGCCCGAAGAAGATCTCCCCTGACCCGGCCAGCGCGATCCGCTTGTTCCGCAGGTTCCGGGTGTAGGTGTAGGCGACCTGGGGCCCGCCCTCCTGGAGAAACAAGGTCGCCCGGGTGTAGTGCTTGTTCGCGTATCCGACCTCCTCGCCCCGGCCCCAGATCCCGGCCACGAGGATGATCCCGGCGGCAACTCCGACCACCAGCCCGATCGAGGCCCTTCCCTGGCTCCGGAGCCAGCTGAGACCGACCGGAGCCCAGACCAGAACAAAGGTGAGGAAGATCGTGCCGAAGATGTAGCTCGGATACCACTTCGGGGAAACGACGACGGTCGCAGCAAAAAGCACCGTGAGGAAGATCAGAACCTTGCGGGCCCGGGCTTCCGGGATCCGGAGCTGACGGATCAGCGGCAGCAACACCATCGCCAGCAGCAGGCCGGGAAGCAGGTACCGGGTGTTGGTGAAGAACCCCCGCGGCTCACCCTCCTGACCGGCGGCGGTGAGCGGGGTGAAGAGGTAGACCACCGCGGTGACCAGAGCGGCGAAAGCGAGCACCCTGACCACCTTGTTCCGCGAGCGAAAAACCAGCCAGACCGCGGCGGCGGCCAGCATCACGAGGATCAGCGGGAAGAGGACGCCGAAGGCCTCGTTCAGCCGGGGAAAAAACCAATACTGGTAGATCGTGTGGTCGGTGAGATAGTGGGCGACCGAGAACCGGGGACGTGGATCGAGTGCCATCTGTTCCGGCTGAGGCAGTTTCAGGGGGCCCCAGCCGACCGCCGGGACCGGGTTTCCACCGCTGTAGATCATCGCCCGCACGTACCAGTAGCCACCGGCCACGAACATCGACCCGCCAAGCCAGAGGGCGGTCAGCAGGCGGCGTCCGCGACCGCTGACCAGGATCATCCCGATGAAGATCATGCCCACCGGGGCCAGCATCGAGACCTTGATCGAGATCGAGAGGCCGGCGGCGAGCCCGGCCAGGATCAGGGGCCCGCGATCCAGCAAGGGAGATTCGGGGTCGGGTTTTTCCTCAACCTCGCCCGACTTCGGTGCCAGCCGCTGGTGACCGTTCACCAGGAAGGCCGCGAAAGCGAGCAGGAAGGCGAAGGCGATGATGTCGTTTCGGCCCTCGCCTGGCTGGGTCTCGATCATCACCCCTGAGGTGAGGAGGATCGCGCCGCCGACCAGAGTTGCCGGTCCGACCCCGTAGGGGCGACCCACACACCAGCAGGCGAGCAGGGCGATCGCGAGCGGGACCATGTTGAGCAGGGGTGAAAGCCAGTCGCTCTTCATCAGCCCCATGAGTGCCCCGTGAAGCAGCTCTCCGTTCAGCGGATAGAGCCAGACCGCGAGTCGCAGGGCGTCGGTGTGGTGAAGCGGGATGATCGACCCCTCCTGCAGGAACCGGGCCGAGGAGGGCATGTGGTACCAGGTGGTGTCGCCACCGAACATGCCCTGGTCAAGGCTGAGCTGCGACGGAAAACTCCAGGTGGCGACCGCCCATGAAGCCACGCCGATCGCCACGAGAAAAGCCCAGTTCGGGATCGCCGGAGCCTCGACCGGCTGGACCCCACGCGGAGCGAACCGATATCCGAGTCCGGCCGCGATCAGGGGAACGACGACGCTGGACGCGAAGATCCAGCCGGGCGTGAAAAGCGAAAGTGAACCGACCAGCTGAAGGGCGAGCGTGACCAGGACGAAACCGAGGGTGAGCTCCGCCAGTCGGGCAAGGGCGCCGGAAAACTCGGGCACGATCCAGCGCCGGAGCCAGTAGGCGCCGAGCCACAGGGCAAGAATCGACAGGGTGATCGATACGGCCCCGAAAGCGTAGGAGGAGAGAGTCGGGATCACACCCCGGCCTTGAAATCTGGAATCACCGCCGGGATCCTAATTGTTGTTCCGGAACGACGGGGGACGGTCAGTCGGCCGGCAGCCGACAGGCAACCCCGGTGCCGGCCAGACCGCAGTAGCCGTTCGGAACCTTGTGGAGGTACTGCTGGTGCTGCTCCTCGGCGTAGTAGAACGGCCCGGCCGGTTCGATCGCGGTCGTGATCGGACCGAGTCCGCGCTCGGCCAGAGCCTCCGCATAGCCGTCCCGGGCCCGCCGTGCGGCCTCGGCCTGCGAGCCATCCACGGTGAAGATCCCGGAGCGGTACTGGGTTCCGACATCGTTTCCCTGCCGCATCCCCTGGGTCGGGTCGTGTTCGGTGAAAAACACCTCCAGCAGGGTGGCGTACGGGGTGACCTCGGGATCGAACCCGACCAGAACCGACTCGGCATGGCCGGTTCTCCCGGAGCAGACCTCCTCGTAGGTCGGGTTCGGCGTGGAACCGTTCTGGTAGCCGACGGCCGTGGTCCAGATGCCGTCCATTCGCCAGAAGAGCCGCTCCGCTCCCCAGAAGCAGCCGAGGGCGAAGTAGGCGGTATCGATCCCGGCCGGGAACGGTCCCTCCAGCGGGTGGCCGAGGACGGCGTGGTTTTCAGGCACCGGGAACGGCCGGTCGCGGCGGCCCGGCAACACCCGTCCGGGCTCCGGCATCGTTGAGTCATGTCGACCGAACAGCATTGACCGATGGTACTCCGCGCTGAAACTCACAACCCGGTGCCCCGAGACCAGCCGGGGGTTCTAGACTTGGGCCATGAGCGACGAGGGCGACAGCCGGTGAGCGCGCGGCTGATCGAGAAGGAAGAGGTCGGCCTCACCTGGGTGATCGATGAACCCAACGCGCGTGCTTCCCACGCACTGGTCTCGGACGGCAGGATCTGGATCGTCGATCCGATCGAAGACGAGGCCGCGCTGGACCGGGTGGGCGAACTCGGCGAACCGGTTGCCGTACTGCAGCTGCTCGACCGTCACAACCGCGACTGCGCCAAGGTCGCGGATCGCTTCGGGATCCCCCATGTCCCGCTTCCGCTTGAGCTGAGAAACACCCCGTTCGAGGCGATCGAGGTGGTCGACAACCGGATCTGGAAGGAACGGGCGCTCTGGTGGCAGGCGACCCAGACTCTGGTCGTGGCCGAGGCAATCGGGACGACGCCCCTGTTCAAACCCACCAAGGCGGGAGCCGGTGTCCATGTCGGACTGCGGCTGAATCCACCCCGGAAGGCGCTCGAAAGCTACGTGCCACGCCACCTGCTGGTTGGCCACGGCGATCCGATCCACGGCCAGGGGGCGGCCCGGGCCCTGGACCAGGCGCTGGACCGGTCGCGTCGTGACATTCCGGCCGCCCTGGCCGGGCTGCCCGGAGCCTTCCGTCGGCGCTACGACCCGTCTTGATCACGGTCGAAGAGCATCTCGACCGGGTTCTGGCTGCAACCTCCCCGCTGCCGACCGAAACGGTTGCCCTCTCCGGGGCCGGTGGGCTCTGTCTGGCCGAAGACACGACCGCCATCTGCGCAGTTCCCCCGTGGACCAACTCGGCAATGGACGGTTACGCGGTGCGATTCACAGATGTGGCCGCCGCCTCCGCCGAAGATCCGGTCGAGCTGACGGTGGTCGCCGATCTCCCGGCTGGCAGTGACCTGAGGCCGTCGATCGGCCCCGGCCAGGCCGCCCGGATCATGACCGGGGCTCCGGTCCCTCCGGATGCGGACGCGGTAGTGCCGGTCGAGCTCACCGACGGCGGGGTCCGGAAAGTCACCGTCAACGCTTCCCCCGGGGAGAGGCGCCACATCCGGAAGGCCGGTGAGGACAGGCAGCCCGGCGACCCGGTGGTTCCGGGCGGTACCGTGGCCGGCCCGGAGGTGATCTCGTCGCTGGCCTCGACCGGACATCGCGAGATCCTGGTTCACCGCAGGCCACGGGTGGCGGTGATCGCCACCGGAGACGAGCTGGTCGACCCCGGCAGCGAGCTCCGGTACGGCCGGATCCCGGATTCAAACTCATTGCTGATCGCAGGACTGGCCCGGGAGTCCGGGGCCGAGGTCACCGCAGTTCAGCGGGTCGGTGACACCGGAGCCGAACTGGCAAGCGCGATCGAACGGTGTCTCTCGGCGGATCTGGTCGTGCTCTCCGGCGGCGTGAGCGTGGGGGCCCACGATCCGGTCAAGGCACTTTTCGCGGGCGGCAACGAGGTCCGTTTCGACCGGGTCGCGATGCAGCCGGGCAAGCCCCAGGCCTTCGGCCGGCTCGCCGCCGGACCACTCCTCTTCGGGCTGCCCGGAAACCCGGTCAGTGTCTGGGTTTCGTTTCACGTTTTCGTGAGGCCCTGCCTGAGGAAGCTGCGCGGACTGCGGGAATCACAGAATCGGCCGCTCCCGGCGCGGGCCTTGACCGGCTGGCGGGTTCCGGAGGGGCGGGCGCAGTACCTGCCCGCGGTGATCGGTACCGACGCCGATCGGCGCACGGTCGCCCCGGCTGCCTCCGGCGGTTCGGGCTCGCACCTCGTTGCCAGCCTTGCCGCGGCCAACGGTTTTGCGATCGTCCCGCCGAGGTCGGGTCCGGTCGAAACCGGTGACGTCGTTGCGACCGTGCTGACCGGCCCGGAACCAGCGACAGTCGGCGCCGGACCGGACCGGACTGCCGCCAAACCCCGCCCGGGAGGAGAATCATCGGCATGACCGGATCGTTCACCCACCTCGACCAGGCCGGCCGGGCCCGGATGGTCGACGTCACTGAAAAGCAGCCAACGGTGAGATCGGCCACCGCAACCGGCAAGGTCTTCTGCGGACCGGATGTGATGGCCGCCCTTCGGGACGACTCGGTCCCTAAGGGGGATGCCCTGGCGGTGGCCCGGATCGCCGGGATCCAGGGAGCCAAGCGCTGTGCCGAGCTGTTGCCGCTCGCCCACGTGATCGGGGTCCATGGAGCGACGGTCGATCTCGATCTGGAGACCGACGGGGTCGGGATCGAGGCAACCGTGAGAACCGCCGACCGAACCGGCGTCGAGATGGAGGCCTTCACCGCGGTTTCGGTCGCGGCGCTCGCCCTGGTCGACATGGTCAAGGGAATCGACAAGGCGGTGGAGATCGGCGAGATCCGGCTTGAGGCAAAGACGGGCGGGAAATCCGGGGCATGGTTTCGTGAAACGAAAGGAAGCAGCGATGAGTGAGGGGAACACCAGGTACGTGCCTGCGGAAGAGCTTGAAGCCTGGGTGACCGCAGTGAAGACACTGCTCGACATTGAGGACGAGGTAGAGGTCGCGGCGATCCTTGATCTGGCCAAGGATTTCGCCCACAACGTGGCCCGGCCGGCCGCGCCACTGACCACCTACGCGCTCGGCCTAGCGGTGGGTCGCGCCGGGGGAAACTCTGCGGCAGAGTTCACCCGGCTCGGTGAAGAACTGCGGCGCCTCTCGTTCGAGCAAGCAAGCGAGTGAGCAACCCGTCCGGCACGGTCAGGGTTCGGCTTTTCGCCGCGGCGGCCGATGCCGTTGGTCAAGACGAGTTGACCCTGGGGGATATCCCCACCGCCGGTCGGATGATCGACGCGATCTGCGAGGGACGCGAGGAGCGGGTGCGGCTGGTTCTCGATCAATGCTCGCTGCTGGTCGACGGGGACCGGGTGACCGGCCCGGAAACACCTCTTGAGTCAGGGGCGACGGTGGACGTCCTCCCCCCCTTCGCCGGAGGCTGAACCCCGCCAGGAAAGGTGGGGCCCGTAGATATCCCCACAGGCACTGGTTGGCCCCACCGGGGAGAACTCCAAGGAGGTGGGGCCCTCAGGTGTCCGTGTAGGCACTGGTTGGCCCCACCCCTGGATCAATCGACCGGTGGGGCAAAGTGGTCTGACAACACAGTTCGGCCCCACCACCTCGGTTCGGGTTGAGGCCGGTCAGCCGCCTATTGCGTTCATTCCGCGATCCGGCTGGAGAAAACCGGGATCGTTGATGCCGTGACCGGGCAGCTTGCGCCAGATCGAGTGGCGCAGCATCGATTCCAGCTCGCTGTCCGAGCCGCCGCCACGGAGAACCGGCTTCAGATCATGCTCGGTCCGGGCGAAAAGGCAGTTACGAAGCTGACCGTCAGCGGTCAGCCTCAGCCGGTCACAGTTGCCGCAAAACGGTGCCGTGACCGATGCGATCACTCCGACCGTGTGGGGACCCCCGTCCAGGGTGAAGGTCTCGGCCGGCGCCCCGCCTCGCCCCGGGATCTCGGCCAGATCGAAGCGCTCGCCGAGCGCCGTCAGGATCTCGTCCCGGGTCACCATCTCGCCCCGGTCCCAGGTATGTCCGGCGTCGAGCGGCATCTGTTCGATGAACCTCATCTGGGCGTCGTTCTCGATCGCGAACTCGACCAGGTCGACCAGTTCGTCGTCGTTCACCCCGCGCATCGCGACCGCGTTCAGCTTGAGTGGTTTGAGGCCGGAGTCCCGGGCGGCCCCGATTCCGGCGATCACCCGATCCAGCTTGTCGCGCCGGGTCAGCTCGAAGAAGCGGTCGCGGCGCAGGGTGTCGATCGAGATGTTGAGCCTTGCGAGTCCGGAGTCGACCAGCCCGGGGAGCATCTGTGGCAGCTTGATCCCGTTGGTGGTCACCGCCACCCGGACCGGTCCGCCGGGGCCCTTCAGTTGTGAGGTGCGACGGACCACCTCGGCCACATCGGCATAGAGCAGTGGCTCGCCACCGGTCAACCGGATCGTGGTGATTCCCAGGCCGACCGCGACCCCGGCTACCCGAACCAGCTCGTCGGTCGAAAGCACGCTCTCCTGCGCCATCCACTCCACACCTTCGGCCGGCATGCAGTAGCGGCACCGGAGCGAGCACTTGTCGGTGAGCGAGATTCTCAGATCCCGGTGGACCCGGCCGTAAGTGTCGACCAGCGGTCCCTCGGTCGGGGCCGGGTCCCGGCTGTCCGGAAACGGGTCGAGGCTGCGTACCCGGCCCGGGGTGAGGATCTCAGGATTCACCGGATACCGACCCAGGTTCCGGCTCCGTCCACCTCGATCTGCCGCTTCCAGATCGGCAACTCCAGTTTGATCGCCTCGACCAGCTCACGACTGACAGAGTAGGCCTCCTCCCGGTGGGCCGCGGCCACGCAGGCGACGAGGGCGAGACCACCGACCGGAACACGACCGATCCGATGGCTCACCGCCAGCCTTGTGCCCGGCGTGGCGACCCGGGAAGCGATCTCGCTGATGATCCGGTCGGCATCCGGATGGCAGCTGTACTCGATCGATTCGACCTCGGACGCTGCACCCGGATCGTGGTTGCGGATCCGGCCGATGAAGTTCACCACCGCACCAAAGGCGGGATCGGCGACCGCTCCCAGATGCTCATCGAGACTCAGTGGCAAGTCGGTGACACGGGTAAACGCAACCGAACCTGGTGTCATGGGTGATCCCCTCCCCCGAGCTGGTCAAGCGTGTGGCCGACGAGTGGGATCAGTAGGTCGAGACCATCGCGCACCCCGCCGGGAGAGCCGGGCAGGTTCACGATCAGCACCTCCTGACCGCCGGTTGCCCTTCCGGTACCGGCCAGGCCTCGTGAAAGAACTGCGGTCGGCACCTTCGACGCCCCCGCAGCTCGAATCGCCTCGGCGATACCGGGCAGTTCCCGGGTCAGGTGAGGACGGGTGCCTTCCGGGGTTTCATCGCGCGGGCCGATCCCGGTTCCACCCAGGGTCAGGATCAGATCCACCTTCCCGGCGAGCGCCTGCGCGATCGCCGCGGAAACACTCTCGACCCCGTCCGGAATGACCTCGTGGGAGACCTTGGCGAACCTGGCTTCCTTCAGCCGTTCGACCGCAATCGTCCCGGAACGGTCCTCCCGCTCCCCGGCCGCGGAGCGGTCGGAAACGGTGATCACGACCACCGCCACCGTGGAGGGATTGAGGGGACCATCCATGGGCCGGACCTTATTGGACCGACCCTCTCGTCCGGGCCGGGGAACTACTGAAACAAAGTCGGGGCGACTGGATTCGAACCAGCGAAACCTCCCGCCCCCAAAGCGGGCGCTCTACCAGGCTGAGCTACGCCCCGAAAGCGAGGAGTCTATCCCCACTCGGCTCGAATCAGATCCATCCATGCCTGAAGGCGCGCGCGAAGCTGGGTGTCGCCCATCGAGACGGTAAGTACACCGTGCACCGATCGCCATGTCCGCCCAGTCAGGCGGTTGCTGTTCGACTTCCTTTGGAGATTTATCTGATCGGGCTTCACTCCCAGAGTCCGTCCCCAGAACTGTTGGAGTTCACGGACATCCTGGTCAGCGTGATACTGAACCGAATACCGGACCTTGTTGGCACCCAGTCGCAAGATCCAGTCGTTTGCGAGCTTGACAATAGTCGGGTCGGAGTTGCAGACCGCCACGGTGTTTCGGCTTCGCTTGGACCCCTCGCCCAAGTAGATACATATGAAGTCCCGGAAGGTTGGATCTTTGACCAATTCCTCGAACTCTTCCAGGCCCTGCCGGTAGGCCTCCTCCCGCTTGCGTTTCGCCCGCTCGCTGTTCGCCCTGGAAGCCGCCAGCCGTCGTTTCGACTGCCTTTCCGTTTCCGGGATTGGCAACTTCCTCACCCAGTAAAAAACCGTGGTGCGGGAAATCGCCAGACGTTCTGAGATCTGATCGATCGTCAGCTTTTTCTCCAGCCTCATCCGGACTGCTTTCTGTCTGATGTAATCCGGATGAGACACGAACGTATGTTCCCATTTGAATCGGACGGAAAAGGTGAATTGGTCGGTCCCGGCCGTAGGCTCTTTCGGGCGGGCGGAATTCCGGGAGAACCCGGGATTCCGAAGGCGCTCAGAGCCCGTTGGTCTCTCGCCAGGCGGTGAAGGCCTCGCGTGAGGTGTAGCGGGGGGTGTAGCCGAACTCCTCCTTGAGGCGGCGGTTGTCGAGGACCGGGCGGTAGCGGAGAAAGTCGGTCTGGGCAGGGCCGTGCTCGGTGAGCCCCAGTCGATGGCCGACTGCCAGGGCACCCTTCAGAGCCCCGACCGGAATAGTCAGCACCCCCTTGCCGAGCTCAGCCGCAATTTCGTCCACCGTCATCGCCCCGTCCCCGGCCACGTTGAAGATCCCGGTCACCTCGCCGAGTACGGCCTGCAGCATCACCCCGACCACATCCTGATCCCAGATGAAGACGAACGGGGAGTCGGAGCCACGGATCTTCAGCAGCCGCTTCTTGCGGAAGAGATCGGTGATCTGGTTGTCCACCGTCTCCCCGAGGATCGTGCCGATCCGGAGGACCACCTGACCCAGCTCCGGACTGGTTTCCCTGAGGTCGGCCAGCATCTCCTCTACCAGGCGCTTGTGACGGCTGTAGGGGAAGGTGTCGTTGCCACGGACCGGGTCGTCCTCGGTCAGCCAGGCCGGACTGTCGGCGTGGTAGCCGTAGGCGGCCCCGGAGGAGGAAACCACCACCCGTCCGACTTCGTGTTCGAGGCAGGCATCGAACACGTTTTGCGAGCCGGTCACGTCGACCGCGTACTCCTGCTCGACCGTGGTCGAGCGGCCCGGGTTGACGATCGAGGCGAGGTGGACCACGGTGTCGATCCGATGCTCACCGATCGCCGCCGAGACCGCGGCAGCGTCGGTCACATCGACCACCACGTACTCGACTCCATCTGCCCGGTCACCTTCTTCCGGGATCCGCAGGTCGGCGCCGACCACGAGTTCCACTTCGTCGGTCCGTCCGGCCAGTCCGGCCACCACCGAGCGTCCGAGAAATCCGGATCCGCCGGTCACGAGAACGCGCTTCATCCAAACCTCCGCATTAACCGATCATCCCTCTTCTGCCACTCCAACTGGTGGCGGCTCCCCCCCACCCCGTTTGGCCCACCAGCCGGCCAGTATCAGCCCGACGAGAATGTCCCAGATCCCCCACCAGCCGGCGACCATCGCCATCCCGCCGAGCCCGCCGAAGAAGCTGAACACGATGCCGAGCCCGAGCCCGGTGTTCCGCACCCCGACCTCGAAGGTGATCGCCCGGCGGCTGCGTTCCGGCACCCGGAACCCGGCTGCGATCCCGTACCCGAGCGAGAGCGCCATCGTGTCCTGGAGAAACACTGCCAGGGCGACGACCGGGATGTAGTCCCGAAAGGCCGCCAGGTTGGAGAAGAAGGCGATCAGGATGAAGGCGATCAGCGCCATCAGGCTGAACCGCCGGACCCACGGAATCGACCTCGTCGCGAAGTCGGGTCGGCGATGGGCGATCGTCATCCCGATCGTGAACGGAATCCCGAGGATCAGAACGATGTCGGCCAGCATCTCGAGTGCACTGACATCGATCGACTTGAGAATCTCCGATGCTTCCGGATGGAGCCCGGCCCAGAGGGCGATGTTGAGCGGCATCAGGAAGATCGCCATCATGTTCGCGATCGCGGTCATCGAGACCGAAAGCGCCACATCCCCCTTCGAGCGGTAGGTGAGGATGTTGGAGATCGCCCCCGGCGGGCAGCAGGCGACCAGAATCATCCCCAGCGAGATCGAGGCCGAGAAACCGAGCAGGATCGAGAGGCCGAACGAAAATGCCGGCAGGAAGATGAACTGGGCGGCGATCCCGACCGCCATCGCCTTCGGCATCTTCGCGACCGCACGAAAGTCGCTCGTCTTCGTGTCCAGGGCGATCCCGAACATGAGGAAGGCCAGAACGAAGTTCAGCAGCAGCAGCGAGGAGTCGCTGAAGTTCAGGCGGACGTCATCGATGTCGGCCAGCGGCAGGCCGGAAAGGACTGTCGGCAGGTGAACCGCGGCCGTGGTGAGTTGAGTCGCAGTCTCGATCACGGCCACGATCATGGCCCCGGTCAGGCCGCCCCGCCGACCAGGGCCAGATGCTCCTTGATCGCCGCCCGGTAGGCGTCCTTGTTGACGTAGTACGGCAGGCGATCAAGCTGGCGGTAGTTGTACCCGGCGAAGAGGTCCGGTTTCGGTCCGTTCACCCGGCGCCACAGCTCCTCGGCCCGGGTCGGATCACGCTCCCCGGCGAGGATGAACTCCGCCACCAGATCCGACTGGTTGGAGCGTCCCTGCCAGCCGAGACCGGTCGCCTCGACCATGCCGAGCACGAACAGGTTGCGGTGCTTCGGGGTGAAGATGTTGAGGTACAGGTCGGGATGGTTACCGGACCAGTTGAGGTGTTCCGGATCGATGAACGGGTAGTGGAGCCGGTAGCCGGTGGCCAGCATCACCAGGTCGTACTCGCCTTCGGTGCCGTCGGTGAACCGTGCTCCGTCAGGGGTGAAGCTCTCGATGTTGTTGCGGACCCGGATGTCGCCGTGGCCGGCGTAGTAGAGCACCTGGGTGTTCATCACCGGATGGGTTTCGTAGATCCGTCCGGTCGGTTCGGGGAAGCCGAGTCGGGCCGGATTGCCGGTCAGGAAACGAATGAACCTGCCGTCTATCCGGGTCTTGAGGAAGGCCGGCAGAGCGTGGCCCTCGTTCAGGGTGTCGGAGGGCCGTCCGAAGATGTACTTGGGGAAGAACCAGTAGCCGGAGCGCATGCTCATCTCGATCGAGCGGGCGTAGTGGACCGCGTCCACGGCGATGTCACAACCGGAGTTACCGGCGCCGATTATCAGCACCCGCTTGTCGCGGAAGATGTCGGGCCGCTTGTAGGTCGAGGTGTGGAGGATCTCGCCACTGAACTCGTTCTGCCCGGGGAACTCCGGCAGGCTCGGCTCGGAGAGGATTCCGTTGGCGATCAAGAGCCCGGCGTAGCGACCGGTCTCCTCCTCCCCGGTTTCCAGGTCCCGGACCGTGATTCGCCAGGGGGAGCCGTCGCCGTCGGATTCCGGCTCGGCCCGGATCACCTCGGTGGCGAAGCGGAAGTGACGCCGCAGATCGAAGGTCTCGGCGTAGTCCCGGAAGTAGGTTCGCATCTCCCAGTGGCTGGGGAAGTCGGCGACCTCGTCCCGCATCGGCATCTCGTCGTATGCGGTGGTCGTCTTGGACGAGATCAGGTGGGCCGACTCGTACATGGTCGATTTCGGGCTCTCGATGTCCCAGAGCCCGCCGACGTCGGTGTGGATCTCGAACCCGATAAACGGGATCCCTCGCCGGGCCAGGTTCCGCGCCGCGGCCAGCCCGCTCGGTCCGGCCCCGACAACTGCCCAAGGCAGACTCTCTCCCTGCGTCTCCTCCGAACTCATGGCGGTGATCCTAAATGGAATGCCCCCGGGAAATCGCCGACATGTCGGAAATCCGGCACTATGCCGGAAAATCGACATCTCGCTGGCTTGGGGGGCGGGATTTCCGCCCCTCTTCGGGATACGGTGGGGCCATGGCCGAGGTCCTGCCTTTCACCGCGCTTCACTACAACCTCGACGCCGTCGGTCCGCTGGGGACGGTCACCGCTCCGCCGTATGACGTGATTGACGGCGAAGAACGGGCGCGGCTGCTGGAGCGCTCGCCCTTCAACGTGGTGGCGCTCGATCTCCCCGAAGCCTCCTCACCAGACGGCGACCGCTACCTGGCGGCCGGGGAAATCCTGGAGGAGTGGATCCTGAATGGAATTGTCACTCAGGACCGTGATCCCTCGATCTGGGCCCTCACCCAGGAGTTCGACCGTCCGGACGGCGGCCGCCAGACCCGTAACGCGATTCTCGCCCGGGTCCGGGTCGAGGATTACGGCCCGGGCAGGATCCGCCCGCACGAGCGCACCCAGCCCGGCCCGAAGCAGGACCGTCTGGACCTGACCCGGGCGACCCGCTTCAACCTCTCCCCGATCTTCTCATTGACCAGCCGTGACCCCTGGCCCGCGGTCGCGGCCGCTACCACCGGGGAACCGTGGGGAGAGCTGACCGACGACGAGAACACCACCCACCGGCTCTGGCGGATCACCGACCCCGCGGTTCACTCGCAGGTGACCGAGACCCTGGCCGACGCCGAGCTCCTGATCGCCGACGGCCACCACCGTTACGAGACCGCCCGTGCCTACCGGGACGAGATCGGCGGCGAGGGCGCGCACTGCTACACCCTGATGGCCCTGACCGGGCTGGATGATCCGGGCCTCGCGGTCTTCCCCACCCATCGGCTGCTCACCGGACTCGCCGACCCGGACCTGCACGACCGGTTCGAGCGGGGTCTGTTCGACGCGTTCAAGGTCGAAGAGACCGCCGGCGAAGGATCGGAAGGCATTGATCCTTCTGGGATGGCGGGGCCGGGATGCTTCGGCTACCTCGACGGACTCGGCGGGCGGCATCTGCGGCTCCGCCTCGGCGACCCGGATGCCCTGAACGGCCTTCTGCCCGACTGCTCCGAAGCCTTCCGCAACCTCGACGCCGCG
This sequence comes from Solirubrobacterales bacterium, assembly GCA_023958085.1. Lineage (GTDB taxonomy): Bacteria > Actinomycetota > Thermoleophilia > Solirubrobacterales > 70-9 > 67-14. The sequence continues at coordinate 190,832 of JAMLGI010000002.1, forward strand.
ATTCTCGAACGGATCGTTTTCAACGGACTGCTCGGCATGAGCCCCGGGGACGTCGAGGCCAAACGTGGCCTCGCCTACGCCCGCACGATCACCGACGCGGAGGCCGCGATCACCGACGGCACCGCGCAGGCGGCCTTCATCCTTCGCCCCACCCCGATCGAACAGGTCCGGGCGGTCGCCGCCGCCGGCGAGACCATGCCACCGAAATCCACGTTCTTCCACCCCAAGCTGCTCTCCGGAATGGCCTTCAACCCGCTGAGCTGAGGGCGAAAATGCCGGCTGAAAGCGGCGGGTTCATGGCTCGGCGGTGGCCGGACCGGGCCCGGGAGCTGGTTCGCGGACCCGCTTCAGATCAGCCGCGATGCCGACCGCGGCGGCAACCAGCGGGGCCGCGACGATCAGGCCTATCGCCCCGAACAGCGCCCCGCCGGCGATCGTCACCACCAGAACGACCAGTGGATGGATCCCGAGGGTCGCTCCCATGGCGAAGGGTTGAACCATCTGCTGAAGGATCCCGTTGGCCAGAAGCTGCACCACGATCATCCCGATCGCGGCCGACTCCCCGCCCGCTCCGAGTGCGATCAGGACGCTGAAGACTCCGGCACTCCAGGCACCCAGATACGGGATGTAGCCGGCGATGAAGGTGACCGTGACGATCGCGGCCACGTGGGGAACCCCGATGATCAGCGAGCCGACCGCGACCACCGCGGCGCTGAACGCGGCGACGATGGTCACGCCGGTGAAGTAGCCGCGCATCGAACTCGCCACCCGCGACGAAACCACCCGGGCCACGCTCCGTGGCAGTCCGCTGTGATCCTCGGCCCAAGTCCCGATTGTCGGGCCATCCTTGAGCATGAAGAACGTCCCCAGCGCCATCATCGCCGCAAAGAAGAACAGAGACGAGAGCTCCCGGATCCCGGACAGAACCCCCGTCAACAGTGTTGAGACAGCGTTCGATCCGCCCGACGACAGTCGCTCCGTCGCCGTTCCGGCCGAGCCCTCCGTCAGCCCCGTCCCCTTGAGCGCATCGGTGATGCTGCCCACGGCGCCCTTGAGTTCACGTTCGATCGAGCCCGCCTCACCGACTATCCCGTGCAGGATCACCAGAGAGAGCCCGAAGCCGACAGCCACCAGTCCCAGCAGGATCAGCACCGCCCCGAGCCCGCGCGGCAGGCCGATCCCGGCCAGACGGGTAACCACCGGGCCGAGCACCGTGGCAACGATCGCCGCCGTGATCATCGGCATCAGGATCACCTCGGTCAGCGAGGCCAGCCAAACCAGGGCTCCGATCAGCAGGGCCACTCCCACCAGGAACCAGGCGCTCATCCCCAGTCGCTGCAGCCAGTCCGGTACGGGGAAGAGTCCGGTCAGCTCATCCGGGTCCAACTCGACCTGATCGAGAACCTGATCCGAATCGGGCTGCTCGCCCCGTCGCCGCCGGATCGAAAATCTGCGCGTCCCCATCTGCCGATCCTAGAATCCGGGGCGGCGGTAACCGGGCCCACCTGCCCCTGCCATTTCCACCGGCACCGAGATGAACCTCGTCAGAGATCGCTACAACTTTCCTTCACCTCGATGAGGTGATTCGGGGTTACGATCCCGCCAACCAGGCGTTCGGCAGCCTTTTGTCGCGGAACGTAGGATCGGGGCATGGTCAAGATCTATACGAAGAAGGGTGACGACGGGACGACCAGCCTCTGGTACGGGGGCCGGGTCGAGAAGTCGGGCCTGCGGACGGATGCCTACGGGACGGTGGATGAAGCCTGTGCGGCGCTCGGGGTGGCCCGCTCGCTCTGTGGCCCCGACCAGGCGGAACTTGCGGCCGACATCCTCGGCCTCCAGGACGAGCTGTTCATCGCCGGGGCGGAGCTGGCGACCGCCCCGGACGCGGCCGAGCGGCGGCTGGTGGACGGCATCAGCCGGGTGACCGCCGAGATGACCGATGATCTGGACGCGAAGATAGACAGGTACATGGACCGGGTGGATCTGCCGCCCCAGTTCGTGATTCCGGGTGGCAACCAGCTTTCCGCCCAGCTCGATGTGGCCCGCACCCTGGTCCGCCGGGCCGAACGCAAGGTGGTCGCGATCAAGCTGGCCGACGAGCTCGCTTCGGAGGAGGTGCTCCGCTTCCTCAACCGGGCCTCCGATTACTGCTTTGCGATGTCCAGGTTCGCCGATGTGGACGATCCGGTTCTGTTTGAAGGCAAGCGAAGGGAGAAGCCGTGGACCCCGCGCGACTGATTCACCGTGACCAGTTCGTGGCGACGGTTGATGACGGCGCCGGCCACACGGTTACCTTCGATGAACCGGTTAGCCACGGTGGCACCGATACCGCCCCCAGCCCGACCGGCATCCTTGCGTCGGCCCTCACCGCGTGCACGATCCTCACCTTGAAGATGTACGCCGACCGCAAGGGCTGGGACATCGAGGGAGTCGGAGTCGAGGTGGACACCGAGTGGGACGGACCGCGTCCCTCCGGCTACCGGGTCCGGCTCGAGTTCCCGGAACATCTCGACGAGGATCAGGTCAAGCGGCTCAAGGTGATCGCGGGCAAGTGCCCGGTCCACCGGACGCTGGCCAACCCGATCCCGGTTGCGGTGGACTGACCGTGGATCTCGGACTGAAGGGACGAGTCTGCGCGGTGACCGGGGCCTCCGGCGGAATCGGCCTCGAAGTGACCAGGCAGCTCTGCGACGAAGGCGCCCGGGTGCTGATGATCTCGCGTGATCTCGAGGAGCTGAAGGCCATGGCCGAGGTGGTCAGTGCCGAAGGCGGCGACGTCGACGTACTGATGCTGGACGTCACCGACGACTCGGCCGGGGAACACCTCCTTGCCTCGGCCCAGCGACAGGTCGGCGAGATCGATGTGCTGGTCAACAACGCCGGCTCGGCCGCCTGGCGATCGCTTGAGCAACCGACCCCGGAGGACTTCCGCTACCAGTTCGAGCTCAGCGTGATCGGCCCGCTCAACCTGATGCGGGCCACGCTTCCCGGGATGGCCGAACGAGGCTGGGGCCGGGTGGTGAACGTCTCCTCGACCGCCGGCAAGCGACCCTCGGCGATGATGCCGGACTACTCGGTCGGCAAGGCGGCAATGCTCTCGCTGTCTCGCCAGTTCGCCGACCACTACGCCGCGGACGGAGTGACCGTGAACGCGATCTGCCCGGGACCGACCGCCTCGGAACTCTGGATGAAGCCGGGTGGTCTGCTGGACCAGTCCCGCGCGGGGTCCGACGCCAGCCGCGAGGAGGCTCTGGCCGAGGTGGGAGCCAGGCGTCCGGTCGGCCGCCTCGGCACCCCGGAGGAAGTCGCGGCCGCGATCGCCTTTCTCTGCTCGGCCCAGGCCGGCTACGTGACCGGAGCCGCCTGGAGCGTGGACGGCGGAGCCGTTCCGGTGATCATCTGAGCGGAACGGGAGAACTGTCCGCGACCGCCGAACCGGCCGGTCGGTCATGATTCCTGTCGTGGAGAAGCGTCCGGACTTCGACTCGCTCGATCTCGGTGCTGCCCTGATCGACGGGCGAGAGGCGGCCGGAATGAAGACCCACGGCAGGCTCGAGGCCGCAGTGCTGATCCCGGTTGCCGGGTGGCCCGAGCGCCCTGCGATCACCTTCACCGAGCGTCGGGACGACCTCCGCCACCACGCCGGCGAGATCTCCTTTCCGGGCGGGGTGCGCGAACCGGCCGATCGGGACCTGTCCGCCACGGCCCTGCGGGAGTCGATGGAGGAGATCAGCCTGGCCGCCGAGCGGGTAGAGGTGGTCGGGGCGCTGCCCCCGGTCGGAACCTTCGTCACCTCTTTCCGGGTTCAGCCGTTTGTGGGACTGGTTTCGGGAGACGATCCGTTGGTCGCCAACCCGGACGAGGTCGCCGCGATCCTCAACTTCGGGGTGGACGATCTGGTCGAGGCCTACGGGATGCGCCGGCTGGTTCGTCGCGGGGTGCCGATCCGAACCCCGACCTTCCAGATGGACCGGCATCTGATCTGGGGGGCGACCGCCCGGATTCTGACCGAGTTCCTGAACCGGATCGGCGCCCTCCGCTAGATGCCAAGAGCTTGCTCTCGGCAGGCTAGCCCGCCGAGTACCGGGCGAGGTGTTCGCCGGTGACGGTGGAACGGGCTGCCACCAGCTCGGCCGGAGTGCCTTCGAAGACCACCCGGCCGCCGTCGTGGCCTGCCCCGGGCCCGAGATCGATGATCCAGTCGGCGTGAGCCATCACCGCCTGATGGTGCTCGATCACGATCACCGACTTGCCCGAATCAACCAGCCTGTCGAGCAACCCGAGCAGCTGTTCGACGTCCGCCAGGTGAAGGCCCGTGGTCGGTTCGTCGAGGATGAAGATTCCGCCCTTCTCCCCCATGTGGGTGGCCAGCTTGAGGCGCTGGCGCTCCCCGCCGGAAAGCGTGGTCAGCGGCTGGCCGATCGTCAGGTACCCGAGGCCGACATCCGCGAGACGCGCCAGGATCTTCCCGGCCGCCGGGACCCGGGCGTCCTCCCCGCCGAAGAACTCTCCGGCTTCGTCGACCGACATCGCCAGAACCTCGCTGATGTCCCGCCGCCCGAACTGAAGCTCCAGTACCGACGGCTGGAACCGCTTTCCGCCGCACTCCTCACAGGGAGTCGACGACCCGGCCATCAGGCCGAGGTCGGTGTAGATCACTCCGGCACCGTTGCAGGCGGGGCAGGCACCCTCCGAGTTGGCGCTGAACAGTCCGGGCTTGACGCCGTTCGCCTTGGCGAAGGCCTTGCGGATCGGATCGAGCAGTTTGGTGTAGGTGGCCGGATTGCTGCGACGCGAACCCCGGATTCCGGTCTGGTCCACCGACACAACTCCATCCCGCCCCGCGACCGAACCCTCGACCAGCGAACTCTTCCCGGAACCGGCCACCCCGGTCACGGCCACGAGCAGCCCGAGCGGGATGTTCACATCCACCCGTTGCAGATTGTTGAGGTCGGCGCCGCGAATCTCCAGGGTTCCCGAGTGATCCCGAACCTCGTCCTTGATCACGGTCCGGTCGGCGAAGTGCCGTCCGGTCAGGGTGTCGCTCTCCTTCAGACCCTCGACCGTTCCCTCGAAGACGATTTCGCCTCCGCCCGAGCCGGCGCCCGGACCCAGGTCCACCACGTGATCGGCAATCTCCACCATCTCGGGCTTGTGCTCCACCACGAGCACCGTGTTGCCCTTGTCCCGAAGTTCGAGCAACAGGTCGTTCATCCGCCGGATGTCGTGGGGGTGGAGTCCGATCGTCGGCTCGTCGAAGATGTAGGTCACATCGGTGAGTGAGGAGCCGAGGTGACGGATCATCTTCACCCGCTGGGCCTCTCCCCCGGACAGCGACCCGGAGGACCGCTCAAGCGAGAGGTATCCGAGGCCGATCTCGACAAATGAACCGAGGGTGTCTCCGAGCGAACCGAGCAGCGGTGCCACCGAGGGTTCATCCAGCCCGGTCACCCAGTCGTGGAGATCGGTGATCTCAATCGCACAGAGATCGGCGATGCTCCTGCCGCCGATCCTGGAGGAACGGGCCTCCTCGCTCAGCCGGGTGCCGCCGCATTCGGGGCAGTCGGTGAAAACCACGGCCCGGTCGACGAACCGACCGACATGGGGCTGCATCGCCTCCCGATCCTTGGCGAGCATCGACTTTCGGATCTGCGGGATCAGCCCGGAGTAGGTCAGGTTCACGCCGTCGACCTTGATCCTGGTCGGCTCCCGGTGGAGCAGATCGTTCAACTCCTTCTTCGTGAACTTCCGGATCGGCTTGTCCGGGTCGAAGTAGCCGCAGCCCCGGTAGATCCGCCCGTACCAGCCGTCCATGCTGTAGCCGGGAACGGTGATCGCCCCTTCGTTCAGGGACCGGTCTGCGTCGTACAGGGCGGTCAGGTCGAAGTCGGACACCTGCCCGCGGCCCTCGCAGCCGAGGCACATTCCTCCGGTCCGGGTGAAGGAGACCCGTTCCGCCTTGCCCTCGCCCTTCTTGATCATGCCGGAGGCCGCGACCGACGCCACGTTGAAGGAGAAGGCCTGGGGCGAATCGAGTCGTGGAGAGCCGAGCCGACTGAACAGGATGCGCAGCATCGCGTTGGTGTCGGTGACCGTGCCTACGGTCGAGCGGGCGTCGGCCCCGAGCCGTTCCTGGTCGACGATGATCGCGGTGGTCAGGCCGCCCAGCAGATCCACGTCAGGCCGAGCCATACTCGGCATCATGCTTTGCAGAAAAGCGCTGTAGGTCTCGTTGATCAGCCGCTGGGACTCGGCGGCGATCGTGCCGAACACAAGCGAACTCTTGCCCGAACCGGAAACTCCGGTGAATGCGGTCAGCCGTCGCTTGGGCAACTCGACGCCGACGTCCTTCAGGTTGTTGACCCGGGACCCGACAACCCGAATCAGGTCATGGCCGTCAGGGGCCGAACGTGTACTCGCGGGTCGCTGTGATGAATCGGTACGCATTCGGCCCCCGGGCCGGGTCAGGACTGGTTGAGGCGGACGAGGTTGCCGGACGGATCGCGGAAGGCACAGTCCCGCAGACCGTAAGGCTGGTCGGTCGGTTCCTGGACGACCTCCCCTCCCCTGTCCTGAATCTGATCGAAGGCCCCGTCCACGTCGTCCGTTGTGAGCACCAGCATGGCGAAGGTTCCCTTGGCCATCATCTCGGCGATCATTCGCCTTTCGTCATCGGTGATCCCGGGACTGGCTTCCGGCGGATGAAGCACGACGGATGTGTCTGGTTGATTCGGTGGCCCCACCGTGATCCAGCGCATGCCGCCCTTGCCGACGTCGTTTCTCACCTCGAATCCGAGAATGTCGCGGTAGAACCCGATCGCTGCCTCGGGATCGTTCTGGGGAAGGAAGCTGGATTGAATCTTGATGTCCATGTTGCGAACCTAGCCGCTCGCCGGCCTGGTGACTTCTCGATTCCTGACCGGTCTGGAGACCTGCTTTTCGACACAGGCGGGAATCCCCGCTTCGACCTTTCCCGCGGTGGCCTCCCGGCGGTAGACCCCCGGCGAGATCCCGACCAGCTCGGTGAAACGGGTGGTGAAGGTGCCGAGCGATGAGCAACCGACCTCGAAGCAGACCTCAGTGGCGGTGAGGTCACCGCGGCGGAGCAGTGCCATCGCCCGTTCAATCCGGCGGGTCATCAGGTAGCTGTAAGGCGACTCGCCGAAGGCAGCCCGGAAACTGCGGCTGAAATGACCTGCAGACATGTGGGCGTGGCGGGCCAGCGCCTCCACGTCGAGCGGCCGGGCGTACTCACGGTCGATCCGGTCCCGGACCCGGCGCAACCGAACCAGGTCCGCAAGTCGGGTCGGATCGGGCTCTGAGGACACCCGGCAGATAATGACAGCCCGGGAATTGGGTCGAAGAGGTTCCGATACATCAGGTGCTGTATCGGAACCTCTTCGACGCCCGTGGCCGGGGGGCAGAGACCGGCCGCCGGACACCACCTCGCGTCAGACGTGAGGTGGCGCCCCGCAGTCGGCCCCCGCGTTCGGCTGCCACACCGCTGGATCCCCCTTGGGGTGACCCGGGGGTGGGCACCTGTCCCGTCAAGGACCGGTACAGGTGCCCACCTCGGGAGGAGCCGTTCGGTCAGGCGGCGGTCTTCTCCACCGGTACGTCGACCAGGTTGCCCCACTCGGTCCAGGAGCCGTCGTAGTTCTTCACGTCGCTCTCGCCGAGCAGTTCACTCAGCACGAACCAGGTGTGGGCGGACCGCTCGCCGATCCGGCAGTAGGCGATGATCGGGCCGCCGCCTTCGCGGGTCACGCCCTTGCCGCCGTAGAGCTCGCGCAGCTCCTCGGCCGACTTGAAGGTGCCGTCCTCCTGAACCGCCTGTGACCACGGCACCGAGGCGGCGCCGGGGATGTGCCCGCCGCGCTGGGCGCCTTCCTGCTCGTAGCCGGCCATCGCGATCAGTTCGCCCGAGTACTCCTGGGGGCTGCGGACGTCGACCAGGCTGGTGCCGTTTCCGAGCGAGGCGAGCACCTCGTCGCGCTTGGCGCGGATCGAGGCATCGCCCTCCCGGGCGGTAAGGGTGGTCGCCGGATAGTTCGGGACCTCGGTCGTGGTCTCGCGCCCTTCGGCGATCCACTTCTCGCGCGGGCCGTTGACCAGCTTCACGTTGTCGTGGCCGTAGTAGCGGAGGTACCAGTAGGTGTAGGCGGCAAACCAGTTGTTGCGGTCGCCGTACAGAACGACCGTGTGGTCGTTCGAGATCCCCTTCTCACCGAACAGACGTCCGAAGTCCTCGGCCCCGAGGAAGTCGCGCTTGACCTGATCCTGGAGATCGGTCTTCCAGTCGAAGCCGATTGCACCGGGGATGTGCGCCTCGGCGTAGAGCGCCGGGTTTTCGTCCACCTCGACGATCCGGATCGAGTCGTCACCGAGGTGCTCGGCGACCCATTCTGTGCTTACAAGTACATCGTTTGCGTAGCTCATCATTTTCCTTTTTTTCGCTTCTCGGGCCGGAGAGGGGTCCGAAATCTGGACCCGCAACGGGTCCGCCAACCAATATACAGTATTTCCTATCGGGTTTACTGTATTTCTCCGTTCGGATCGGTTGCGGAGACTCCACCCGCAACCCTCTAGGCTTGTTCACATGGTCTGGACCGGGTCCCTGATCAGCGTCGACGGCAGGGTTTCACCGCCGGGCGAGGCGATGCTGCCGCTTCCGGATGACGGGGTCTTCCGTGGCGACGGGGTGTTCGAGGTGATTCGCATCTACCGGGGCAGGCCGTTTGCCCTGGTTCCTCACCTCGACCGGATGGAACGCTCGGCCGCGGCGATCGAACTGCGCCTGGACCGACCTCGTCTCGAGACGGAAGCCGGGGAACTGCTCTCCAGATTCGGTCAGGCCGACTGCCTGCTCCGTCTGGTCGCAACCCGGGCCGGACACCGGATCGGATCGATCGAACCGTTGCCGGAGCACACTCCATCGATCGTCCTGGCCAGCGTGACCGCGTCGCCAACCGGGATCCTGAACGGCGTCAAGTCCCTCTCCTACGCTCTCAACATGCAGGCGACCCGAATGGCCCGCGCCACCGGAGCGGCCGAAGCCCTGCTGGTCCGGCCGGACGGAGTGGTTCTCGAGGCCCCGACTTCCACCCTGTTCTGGGTGACACCGGACGGTCGGCTCCGGACCACGGAACTCGAAGCGGGCGTGCTCGACTCGGTTACCCGCCGCAAGCTGATCGACCGGCTGGAGGTCGAGCAGGGGGAGTTCATGCTGGAGGATCTGTTCGAAGCCTCCGAGGCCTTCCTCGCCTCAACCACCCGTGAGGTGCAGCCGGTCGCCGCGATCGACGGCCACCGCTTCGACCTCGACCGGACCCCGGTCACCGCCGCCGCCCGGGCTGCCTTCGCCCTGGCCCTGGCGGACGACGGGATCGCCTAGAGATCGGAATCTCGCAGGTACCACTCGGCGTCAAGGGCACCCTTGCAGCCGGATCCGGCGGCGGTCACCGCCTGGCGGTAGGTGTGGTCGACCAGATCACCGACCGCGAAGATGCCGGCGAGGTTGGTCCGGGTCGAGTCGCCCTCGGTGATCACGTAACCCTCGTCATCGGTATCGATCTGGTCCTTGACTATCTGCGAGAGCGGAATGTGGCCGATCGCGATGAAGGCACCGTCCACCGGAACATCCTCGCTCTCGCCGGTGTCGACCCGCTTGAGCCTCACCCTGGCCAGGGCACCGTCCTCCCCGGCGAGAAACTCCTCCGGGACGTACGGGGTCTTGAGCTCGATGTTCTCCCGCTCCTCGGCCCGCTCCTGCATGATTTTCGACGCCCGGAACTCGGGCCGACGGTGAACCAGGTCGAGATCGCTGGCGAACTTGGAGACGAAGATCGCGTCCTCCATCGCCGAATCACCACCACCGATCACCATGGTCGACTTGTCCTTGAAGAAGGCACCGTCACAGACCCCGCAGGTCGACACACCGCGCCCCATCAGGTCCAGCTCTCCCGGGATTCCGAGTCGGCGGGGCTCCGCGCCCATCGCCAGGATCACTGCTTTCGCCCGGTACTCGTCATCACCGACGAAAACCTTCTGGATCCCGCCGTCCGAGAACTCCACCCGTTCCACATCGTCGGTCACGAACCGGGTGCCGAACCGCTCCGCCTGCTCACGGAACTGGCTCATCATCTCGGGACCCATGACTCCCGCGGGGAAGCCGGGATAGTTCTCGACCTCGGTCGTGTTCTGAAGCTGGCCACCCCACTGAAAGCCTTCGAACACCAACGGCTCGAGTTCGGCCCGGGCGGCATACAGAGCCGCGGTGTAGCCGGCTGGCCCGCCACCGATGATGATCAGGTTTTCGACCTTGTCATTCGTCATTAACGTCTCCCGAGTTCCAATACTTTACTTTCTGAAGTGTACCCGAACTGCCGCTCATGAGCCGATCTCGATGAATCCACCGCCGGGTCGGGGTGCGCGATCCACCGGCAGGCCATCACTCTTCCAGAACCTGACCCGCTTGCGCAGCTGGAAGAAGGCGGCGACCCCGGGCGGGATCGGCAGCCAGAAGGCCATCAGGCGATAGATCAGGATCGCAGCGAACACCTCCGCCTCGGGGAAGCCGAAGAGCACGAACACACCGATCATCCCCGCGTCGACGGCGCCTACCCCGGCCGGAACGAAGGGGATCAGGTTGGCGACCATGCCGAGGAAGAAACCCATGACCACCACCCCGAACGGAACCGCGATCCCGAAACACTTGAACGAGGCCCAGAGGATGCCGATGTTGGCCGCCCAGAATCCGATCGCTCCGACCACCGCAAGACCGGCCCGACTCGGATGCGCCACCAGACGGAGCGCCGCCCGCACCCCATCGGCGATCATCGCCGGCACCGGAGCCAGACGGGCCAGGAACCCGGCCCATGGCAGACGATCGGCGAGATACCTGATCCGGCGTTCGATGTCGGCCGGCACCAGGGCAAGGGCGAGTCCGAGGATCATCACCACCCCGGCGATCGCTGCCGGGACCACGGTCAGCGAGACCAACGTCCCACCGTGCAGCACCCCGGTCCGAAGCAGGATCCCGAAAACCACGATCGCCAGCGGGTAGAAGAGATAGTGGAGGACGATGAAGGCGATCATCCGGGTGCCGACGTCCCGCCGTTCCATCCCTCCCTGGCGAAGCGCCCACCAGGTCAGCACCACCCCGCCGGCCCCACCGGCCGAAAAAAGCAGGGTGGCGGCAAAACCGGCCATATTGATCTCGTAGGCCTCGGCCCAGGTGATCGGGAAGGCTTCACCACCGACCACCGCCCGGAAAAGCGCGATGTAGGTGGCGAATGACAGCACCGCAAACCCGAAAGCCACGGCCACGTAGACCGGGTTGGCACTTCCCAGCATCCCGATCGCGTCACCGAAACCGGCCAGGCGCGGCAGCAGGAAGTAGATCCCGACCACCAGGATCACAATCACCACCGCGGTGCGGATCGCCGCCCGGGTACTGATCACCGGGAGCCCGTCGGACTCCTCCACCTCCGATCCAGCCGCATCCGGCCGGTCGGTCTCATCCATCCGTTGAGCCTCAGGCGCCACCGGCGATCGCCTCGAGGCGCTGGAGTCGGGCGTTGACCCGTTTGACCACCGGCCGGACCAGGGGCTCGCCCGTCCTCACTGCGCCCACCACCGCTGCTCCGGCCAGCAGGTCGGTCACGTAGTGCTCACCGAGATAGACCAGCGCGAACCCGAGTGATCCGGCATAGCCCCAGCCCAGCACCTTCTCGGTTCGCCCGCCGGCGTCGCTGAGCAGGATCGCCGCCATCAGGGCGGTCGCGAAGTGAAGCGACGGCATCGCGGCCCAGGGGTTCGAGGCGAGCAGCCCGAACGCCCGGGTCCAGACCGGGCCCCAGATCCGCTCACCGAACTCGATCATCACCCGTCTGACCTCCTCCTCCGTATATCCGTTCTCGGATGCCCACCACGGGGGGGCGGTCGGGACCAGGAAGTAGGCCGCACAGCCGATGTCGAACACCGCTGCCATCTGACGGGCGGACTGGGGGAAACGATCGTTGTGACGAATCAGGATCCAGATCAGGACGAGGTACGGCTGGGCGAACCAGAACCAGTGGGTCCAGGCCGAGAAGCGCGTCAGGACCTGACCGAAGGGACCGTCGTGAAGGGCCCGCTGCAGTCGCACGTTGGGCAGTCGGCCCCGTCCGATCTTTCGGTCGATCCGCACCGGATACTCGATTTTCAGCCGCTCGCGCAGGCGATCCGGATCGTCGTACGGCAGCTCGTGACTGACCGCGAAGGCCCACATCTGGCCGGCAAACAGGGCCACGTCCCTGCCGCGGCTGCGCGGCCAGAGAACCGCGATCGCGGCCGGGGCCGCCACCGTCGAGGCGACCGTGACCGCTGCCGGGATGCGGAGTTGACGGCGGACGTGAGGAACCACGACCGCCGCGGCCAGCGCCACGAAGGCGCCGCCCCGGATCATGCCGCGACGGCCGGGCGCGCGGGGCCGGAAATTCCTGGGCAGTCTCATCCGTTGCCGACAGAGTAGGCCACCCGCCAGCGGTGTGGCGGGCACTGTCGCCCCGTTCGCGGGAGGTCATCGGGAGGGGCACACAGAGCGCCCTCGCCGGACAGGACGCCCCGCATCCGCCGCTTCCGATTAGAATGGCCCCGCCTTGCTGCCTCGTTCAAGAAAATCCGTGTCTCTGCTCGCCGCGTTCGTCGTTTCGGTCCTGGGGATGGCCGCTACCGCCAGTCCGGCGATGGCCTGGTCGTTCAATCCCGAGGCCGGATCGCCCGGAATCGCAAACTTCAACGACCTCCACACGATCCTCGCGCTGATCGTTGTTGTGGCCGTGGTCGGGATCAACCTCTGGCTGCTTCGAGCGGCTCGGGGACGGTCCGGCCGCAGCAACCAGGAGAGTCGGCCGGCGCCTCGGCAGGGTGCCGTTGTGGCCGCCCTCAGCCTGCTCGCGCTCTTCATCTTCGTCACCTCGGCGGCGCTCACCCACAAGGGCCGCGAGACTCCGGAAAGCACCGGTATCGTGGCCGAGCTCGAACAGGGTGAACAGCTTCCGATTCTGGCCACCGGCCAGCAGTGGCTGTGGCGCTTCAACTATCCGAACGGGGCTTTCAGCTACCGGCGGCTTGTCGTTCCGACCGGAGTCACCGTCGCGCTCCAGCTTCGCTCGATCGATGTGGTCCACGGGTGGAACGTCCCGTCCCTCACCGGCAAGGCCCAGGCGGTTCCCGGCCGGACCAACACGATTCGGTTCCGCGCCGACAAGGAAGGGACCTACGATGGCCGCTCCTCGGTCCTCAGCGGGCAGGGCTACTCGACCATGGCGATCCAGGTAGATGCGGTCGCCCCCGCCCAGTACGACAGCTTCATCGAGCAACAGAAAACCGACATCCAGACAGCCCAGGATGCGGTCGAACGCAGTTCCTCCAACTGACCAGGTTCCCATGACCAGCCACCCAGCATCCTCCCAGCCCGTCCGCCCCGAAATCGCCGGCTCCGGCCCTGCCCGTCGCCGTCCCCGCTGGATCGAGATCGGAACCAGCGCCGACCACAAGGCGATCGGCCTGGTCCTGATCTCGGCCGCCATCGGATCGCTCTTCCTCGGGGCTTTCGAACTGCTGCTCACCCAGATCCAGCTTTCGGTCCCGGACAACGTCTTCCTCAGCGCGGTGACCTTCGACCGGCTGCTCAGCATCTACGGTGCCACCGCGGTCTTCCTGATCCTGCTTCCCCTGATCCTCGGTCTCCTCTACTACGTGGTTCCGATGCAGATCGGCGCTCGTTCCACGGCGCTGCCCCGACTCGGCCAGATCGGTATGTGGCTGGTCATCTTCGGTGGATTCCTGCTCTACGGGTCGTTCCTGTTCACGCCGCCCGAGGCCGGGATCAATCCGCTGCCGCCCTTTTCCTCGGTCGACTTCACCCCCAACAACGGGGTTGACGTCTGGATCGGATCGACCGGGCTGCTCACTCTGGGCCTGCTGCTGATCTCGACCGACCTGCTGACCACGGTCACCCGGCTGCGTGCCCCCGGCATGACCTGGCGGCGCGCTCCGATCTTCACCTGGGCCGGGCTGATCGTGCCGACCCTGTTCGTTGTCGTGGCCCCGGTCTTCCTCGCCGCGATCACGATGCTGATGTTCGACCGTCAGTACGGCAGCGGCTTCTTCGAGGGCTCCGAGGGTGGTTCGCCGATTCTCTGGCAGCACTTCAGCTACATCTTCTTCACTTCCGTCTACATGATCGCCGCGATCGGGGCCCTGGCCGCGATCGGGGAGATCATCCAGGCCTTCTCCGGTCGGCAGATCCAGGGCCGCAATGCCGTGGTCGGCTCCCTGGCTGCGATCGCCGTGATCGGGCCGCTGGCCTGGACCCAGAACATGGTCACCACGCCGATTCCGATCGGCTGGAAGTACTACGGGATGATCATGGCTTTCGCCCTGATCGTGCCGTTCGGAGTGATCTTCTTCAACTACCTCGGCACCCTCGGGTCCGCCGACTTCCGGATGCGGGCGCCGCTGCGCTTCGCACTGGGAGCACTCTCCCTGGCCTCGATCGGACTCGGCGCCGAGGTGATCCAGTCGGCGATCGGCACCGGCACCCTGCTCGCCGAGACGACCGACGCCTGGGCCGCTACCCACTTCACCCTGATCGGCTTCGCCGTGTTCGGCGGATTCGCCGCGATCAGCTACTGGTACCCCAAGAT